>NZ_JAWOVC010000016.1:0-132800 GCF_033339735.1 Vibrio sp. 2033 | reverse complement strand
TTATGCCATGTTCTGACGTTATCGCCTGCGAGTATTTCTTGCTCTTGTGCCTCTTGATAAACTGCCAACTCTTCTGGGGTGATGTAAAATGGTGAATATGCCAAGGGTTACTCCAGAGCTGTAGTTAGTTTAGACTTTGATTGTTCGATTTCAGACTCGGTTTGCCACTTGCCGTTGTAAAGGTACTCTCGCTCTGGGAGCGGGGCATTTGACGCCCTAAAATCAAATACCTCATCGGTTTGGTATTCTCTACTACAAACAGGAATACTAAAAAGCCTTGATTCTGGCTTTGCTTCAAACAGCTTTTTATGGTCATCAACCTCTGTACAATTCAGTTTGTAGACCTTTGACAGTTGCGCGACCATGGATTCTAAATCCGCTTCAGTTTTAAAGAAAACGTAACAATCGAATCGATCTTGTGAGCGAAAGACAATCTTTTGAGCAGTATCTTGGTATTCGCACCTGTCATACTTAAAATAGAATTGGAGTACTTTTCTTTTCTTATTGTAATCAGCAAAAAGCCAATCTTCTCGCTCTCCAACTCTCACTTCTGTTGGTTCATCAGGCTGGCGTTTTAACATACCAAATGAAAGCAAAATGAAGGCACCTGCTCCCGCTAATGCCATTGGACCAACCAGTGCTACCATAACCAAACACACCACTGTACCTATCCAGCCAACGGCTTGCGTAGCGGTATTTACCCACTTAGGCATATTGCGACGCTTTCTCATCACAAAGCCTTTGCTAGAAAAAATATAGTCATAGCGATAATCGAGGCCAAACAATAGGTAGCTGAGTCCGTACCCCATTATTAGCACACTAACAGCAACATACCCCATCATAGGGTCTTGGCCTAAGGTATACCAAAATAAGAAAAGAACCACTGACATGATGGCAATTGGAACTAAGCTGTCAAATATATATGAAAAACGATTCGCTTCCTCGATATCATATTTACGCCATGTTGTTAAATTGTCTCCTGAGAGGATCTCTTGCTCTTGCGCCTCTTGATAAACCGCCAACTCTTCTGGGGTGATATAAAATGGTGAATATGCCAAGGGTTACTCCTTGGCTAAAATTGAAGATATATATTCTAAATCAGGTAATGGAGCGTTTGATGTTCGTAACGTTCCCACTGCTTCTAACGGGTAATGTGTCCCGCGGAATGGCGTTGTTTTGTATATTTCTGGAAGTTTCGAGAAATCGAATAAGTCTTTCGCTTTTGGGACTTCTTTACAATCCAGTTCAAACTCTTGATTAAGCATGTTTAAGGTTTCCTCTAATTGCTTTGGTGAAGAGACGAATAGATAGGAACTTCCAATAGAGTGGTATCTTGTTACCGTTGTTTTAGCAGTGTCTTGGTACGAGCAGTCATCGTGTTTATGAAATAGTTCGATTACTTTTCTATTTTTGCAGTATTCACAACAAAGCCAATTTTCACGGAGAGCCACAAGTACTTCAGTCTCCTCATTTTGTTGTCGCTTTAGCATTCGAAACGAAACCAGTATAAACCCCCCGGCTCCGACAAGAACCACAGGTCCGGCAAACGTAACCATCAATATACATACAATAGCTCCAATCCAGCCCATGACTTGAGTTGCAGAGTTTACCCAATTCGGTAAATTACGTCGTTTTTTTATAACCAACCCGCGATCGGACAAGGTGTAATCATAACGATTGTCCAACCCAAATGTCAGATAAGATACACCAGACATGATTATCGTCAGACCCGATAAAATGTAAGTTAAGATCATGTCGCTGTTGTCATGTAGGAAATAGGTAAGGAAAAATAATGGACTGACAGCGGCTATAGCAATCGATAGGTATAAGTATCGAAAAGGCTCTTCAATATCGTGCTTGTGCCAGATTGTTAGATTCATCCCCTTTAGAATTTGTTGCTCTTGTTCTTCTTGGTAGGACGAAAATTCTTCTGGCGTGATGTAAAAAGGTAAATAAGCCAAGGGTTACTCCTGTAAGCTAAGTTCACTAGCATCTGAAGTTAATGAACTTCTGATCGTTGCTTGTTTAGTATTGTCTGAAATCGCCGTATAAGTTGCACGCTGTTTTGCATTATTTTGGAACCAGTACTTACGGCTTAATTCGTTTTTATCATCAAGGATGTATTCTATCTCAAATGCTAGATAGTTAGCTGAGTCTTTCATTGGTAGAGTCAATTTATAGACGCTTTGAGAATCTGATGAATCAGTTGAACTATCCAACGTTTCTAGATCTACTCCAGTGTACCAAGCTCCCGACTCCAGTCCTCCCTCTGTTACAGAAGTATTTGTCCTAAGCTTTATTCCATCTCTTGCTGCATTGGTAGGAACTTGGATATGTAACTCAATACCAAACAATTCTTGTTTTGCTGCTGGATACTGTGTTGTTGAATTCGGAACGGTACGCATCATTGGTATTTGGCAGATTAAAGGTTTATCCATTATGGTTTTTAACTTAAAAAGAGCCTCTTGTACCAAAGAAGAATTATGCTTTTCTCTCTCTACCAAGCTTGAGGATTGACTCCAACGTGCTTTATTCGAGTGATGCCCCCAAGGAAGTTTATCTAACCATTTTTGATAATCGTCTTGTTTAAGTTTACTCATTATATGGTTACTAAGAAGGTAAACCGTAGTGAGGCCCATAATGGCAAACATGATCGGACCTCCAAACAGGATATTTGCCGACCAAACCCCGGTTAATCCACCGATAGCTTGAAATCCACCGATAAGTGTCAATCCAAATAAAGATGCAAAATTGAAGTACTCCACAACTCTAGCTGTTCCATGAAGGTTGTCTATTTTCTGCCAAGAGCGATAGGCTTCTATACCTGAAGCTAGGGTGCCTAGCATTCCCGTAATCGCCAACCATTTATTAAATATTGCTAAATCGGCAGAAGGTAGTGCTCGTATTCTAGGGTTTCTTGATGTCTGAATCGCTTTCAGGGCAGTTTTTCTAAGTTCACTGTTTCCTTGTACACGATTCCACAGCTTACCTGTACGAATACCCGTCCAAGCGTTGACTGTATAAAAAAGCTTTTGTTGGATATCCAAAAATTCATCTGAGGACATTAATCCAGTGTCTTGAATACTGCTCATGGCATCACCAAGCGCGATGCAGTTAAATACTAATGCCATAAAGCCTAGACCACCGGCATTCTCGAACAGTTTATTCAAATCATCGAGCTTATTCATAGCGATCCCAGTTCTAAGCTCGACGGTTCTTTGCGGTAGATCATCGGGTAATTCAATATACTGTGGGTACTCCAATGTAGCCACAGCGAGTGCCTTCTTAATTCTCTTTTTATTTTTTAAAGCTGTTGTGTATTTAGAGTCAGCTTTGCGGTTGTTTTTCTGGAAGTCAGCAATGACCGCATCGTTTTTCTTGAGCTCACTTAGGTAATCATTTACGCGTGTTTTCCATTTTTCAAAATCGCGAGCGTAGCTTTCATTTACAGTCACCGGCATATTGTGTGCCATATGCTCTGCAATAACGGCAAACAAATAATAGCTCTGACGGTTCAGAGGTTTAGCGAAAACAGGCATCAGTAAAATCGATGCTTGTGAAGTCATGCTAACGCCAAACTCTACAACGCCTTTTGCAAGTGCACCTATTGCAGATTTAAAGATAATGTCCAGCTCTTGGAAACCTTTGGCGATATCCTTGAGAAAGTCCGTTTCCGCAGTGTTTGGGTTGGAAACAAAATCCATGATCTTAGAGTACATGCTCACACGGTTGCTGGTAGCCGAGATCCGGTCCATCAACTGATTATCAGCATCAGAATTTTCTGAGGTGATCGACTGTTCATTCTGCGCCTCAGTAATATTCTTCTCCATCACTTTAAATAAACTACGACTAAACCCAGAGGCATAGAGAGCAAGTAAACTGGTTGGTTTTTCCCATTGGCTTTCAGCCCACTGTCGGTCTTCTTCTTGTATCACCAAAGTAAATGACTCAACCGCTTGCTTGTGCAGTTGATACAAGCTGTACTGTGTGTCTTCGCTGTATAGGTCGAAGGTTCTTTCGAGATGATGCGGCGTTAAGGACTCCATTACTGCGATAAAGTCGCGTTTGACCGAGACAACTTGGGCTAGCATGGTTTCTTTTTGTTCTGACAGCTCTTGCATTTCGCTCAGCATTTGTTTCCAGTTGAGTTGCTTACGCCAACGCTCAGTCGCTATCCATTGCTCGTATTTACCAAATCGGTTTGCTGAAATGCCATATTTCTTCTGTATGGCCCCTGCTATTTCTGAAGTGGATTTTTGGTAATCATCGATAGCTTGCTGGGAAAATGAAGATGGCATTCCTTTGATGATAGCTGCTTGAGATTCACTGGTAAGGTCAACCATTGCTGAGTTGTCATAGTAATCCGCCATGTCCATATAGAATTCAAGCTCTTGGTTTTTGCGCTTTACTCCTGTGGGCATGTCTATATTGTCACTTGCCCCGAACATACACAGTTGCATGGCGGTCTGCATCAAGTTCCACTGGTTTGAAAACTGGTCAGTGAAAAGGCGGTAAGGGCTTGCGGCACCAACAAAATGCAGTGACATATCTTGAATGTCTGCGGCGTAATCTTTTATCGCGACGAAGTAGCCTGATTCTTCTTCTGGAATCGCAGAGGTTAAATCGCTTTCGACTGCGACAGGTTTAAAGACAGAACCATCTTCATCTGCTTTGGTGGCGATGCCAGAATCCGCAAAGCGACCATCATCGACGGCAGAAGATTCAATATCAGCGACTTGGGTTAACTTATCTATTGGTGCAATGTTGTGTTGATTCTCGTTTGAGGAGAGAACAATGGTTTGCATGCGATCGATATGATTACTCGGATTGTTAAGTACGCGCATGAACGTGTGCCATGTCCAGCGGTGCTCAGAGAAGCAAATCGATAGTACGCTTCCGTTGACGTAAGTAAGAAAGGGCTTTGCATCTTGTGGTGTCCCACGCTGCTCTGATTTTGGGCTTTCTGATTCTCCCAACTTATAGAGCGTGAATTGCGTTCCTTTGATTTCGTATTCGTCTAAGCTTTTGTTGATTGCATCATAGACATACAGCCAACCGTCGCGCAGTTGACGCAGGGTGTAACCAACGGTATTGAGTTTGGCTGGGCCTTGGCCTTTCCATTCTTCAGGCAAACCAAAAGGTTGTGTCTCTTCTGTTTCTAGCTGATCGATGGCATAGCGGACTGGGATAAAGTGCGCAGGTGATGCTTCCGTTGCTTCTTTCTCAGTTTTTAAATTGAGAGGCTCTGGTTCAGACGGCGGTGGCGGATCGATTTTTTTTGTTTCTCCCTCCCAAAACATACTGCGCTCTGGGGGTGAGCCAGCAAGATCATCGGATTCCGTGGTTGGAACGATATTCAGCGATTTCAGTGTACCATCGCTTTCAAATGCCTGAACGGCCTCCTCATAGGTATAGCTGTTGTCATACCAGAACATAGAAGTTTTTGGGGGAAGTGGATTATTCATCGTTAGCCCATGTTTAAGAGTTTTATTCTGTTACGCAAATATCGCACCAAAATAAAGCAATTAAAAATCAATGAGTTAGATTTTTATGGTTTTGCTTCAATCAAATAATTGTTTGTTTTTCCAATAAGTTGGTTGGTGTTTACCATTTTTTGTATTGATTGAATCAAAGTTTGAGTTATTAGTGATGCCTCAATGAGCCGACAAAACAAAAGGGCTCCAGAGTTAACTCTGGAGCCCTTTCTAGTATTTAAGCTCTAAATAATTAGCGACGCTTTGGTTTACGTTGACCACCTGGTTTGCCTTGTCCTTGCGGCTTGCTACCTGCCGGGCGGTTTGCACCGTTGCCGCTAGGACGTTGGCCGTTGCTTGCAGGGCGTTGACCACCTGTAGCTTTGCCAGAACCGTTACGGTTACCAGATGGTTTACCATCTTTTGAACCGCCTTCAGAGCGTTTGTTCAAATGACCACCGAAGCCTGGTTGGTTTTTGGTATGTTTGGTTGCAAAGCGGTTTGCCCCGTGACGACCAGATTTACGACGTTGCGCAGGTGTTTGTGCTTCAATGTCTTCTGCAGGAACGAGACAGCCTTGTTTGTCACCAATCAAATGTTTTTTACCCATACTGACTAGGGCTTCGCGGATCATTGGCCAGTTTGCTGGATCGTGGTAACGCAACAGCGCTTTATGTAGGCGACGTTGACGTTCACCTTTTGCTACAGGTACATCTTCACGTTTTTTGTACTTCACGCGTTTCAGAGGGTTTGTCTCTGAGTAGTACATCGACGTTGCGTTACACATTGGCGAAGGGTAGAAGTTTTGTACTTGGTCACATTCGAAGTTGTTCTTTTTCAGCCACAGAGCAAGGTTCAGCATGTCTTCGTCTTCTGTGCCTGGGTGCGCAGAGATAAAATAAGGGATTAAGTACTGCTTCTTGCCTGCTTCTGCACTGTATTTCTCGAACATCTCTTTAAAGCGATCGTACGTACCCATGCCTGGCTTCATCATCAGATCAAGAGGACCTTTCTCTGTATGTTCCGGTGCAATCTTCAAGTAACCGCCTACGTGGTGAGTCACGAGCTCTTTCACGTATTCTGGTGATTCAATCGCAAGGTCGTAACGTACGCCAGATGCAACCATCACTTTCTTCACGCCTTCAACTTTACGCGCTTCACGGTATAAATCGATCGTGTGTTTGTGGTCTGTGTTTAGCTTGTTACAGATGCCCGGGAATACACAAGAAGGACGACGACAGTTCGCTTCCGCTTTTGGATCTTTACAGCCCAGGCGGTACATGTTTGCAGTCGGGCCACCAAGATCGGAAATTGTGCCGGTAAAGCCTGGAACTTTGTCGCGAATTTCTTCAATCTCGTTGATGATAGACTCTTTCGAACGGTTTTGAATGATTCGACCTTCATGCTCGGTAATCGAACAGAAAGAACAGCCACCAAAGCAACCACGCATGATGTTTACAGACGTCTTGATCATGTCGTACGCAGGAATTTTTGCTTTGCCGTACATAGGGTGAGGGACACGCGCGTAAGGCAGGCCAAACACAAAGTCCATCTCTTCGGTCGTCAATGGAATTGGAGCTTGGTTTACCCAAAGTTCACGATCACCATGGCTTTGAAGTAACGCTCGACCAGAGTACGGGTTCGTTTCTAAATGCAATACACGGCTTGCATGTGCATAAAGAATGCGATCGTTTCTTAGCTTTTCAAACGAAGGTAAACGGACCGCAGTCGTCGCAGCATCGTGGCGTGATGGGCGAATCGTGATTGGTTGTGCAACTGGCTCGTCTTTTTTAGTTTCACACTGAGTTTCTACTTCGTATGGGTTCTTTGGTACGAACGCTTCTTTACGAGGTTTTTCAATGCGAGAAGAATCAATAACCGTGTAGCCTTCTGGCGCCGCTGGCAAGTTCACAGCAGTACCACGAATATTGGTCATGGTGCTGATGTCTTCGCCGTTTGCGATGCGATGTGCTACTTCGACAAGTGCGCGTTCTGCGTTACCAAAAAGTAGGATGTCTGCTTTTGCATCAAACAGTACTGAACGACGAACTTTATCTGACCAGTAATCGTAGTGTGCCACACGGCGTAGGCTGGCTTCGATACCACCTAAAACAATAGGTACTTCTTTGTAAGCCTCACGACAACGCTGAGAGTAAACCAAAGTCGCGCGGTCTGGGCGTTTACCACCTTCGTTATTCGGTGTGTACGCGTCATCGTGACGAAGTTTTTTATCCGCGGTGTAACGGTTGATCATGGAGTCCATGTTACCCGCAGTGATCCCGAAGAACAGATTTGGCTTACCAAGTTGCATGAACGCATCTTTATTTTGCCATTCTGGTTGAGCAATGATACCGACACGGAAACCTTGTGCTTCTAGCAGGCGGCCAATGATAGCCATACCAAAGCTTGGGTGATCCACATAAGCGTCACCGGTTACAATGATAATGTCACAGCTATCCCATCCTAGGGCATCCATTTCTTTGCGACTGGTCGGCAAGAAAGGTGCCGTACCAAAACACTCTGCCCAGTATTTTTTGTACTCATGAATAGGAGTGATGTTATTGGTCATATTTTGCTCTCTGTTCCAGGGAGCGCGAATTATAGCGATTTGATTATCAGGTATCTATAACAAACTCATCTATTCCAGCTTAGTTCATCGAGTTTTATTTGGTTTGTAAAAATATCAATGCTCTATCGGCGATTTTCTGTCTAATTTCACCTTGAAAGCCTCATGGTTATAGAGCGGTTCATGAAAAATGTCGCAATCTTAATACAAAGTATAAGCAATGGTGTGCTTATATGGGGTAAAGCCTATAATCAAATTAGTGCATATTAAATGCAAAAGGCTGAGCTGCTCTGGAAATAGTTCTAAGTCGATAGGCTTATCGTTGACACAATCCATCTATAAAGAGGATCGGCAGGTCCCAACTGGAATGTCGCGAATTGACTGTGAATTTTGAGCCTTGGGCTAATTACAAAAAAAGGGGCTAGGGTATGAGTGAATCTACGACAACAGTGCATCCAAAAATGCATACGACTTCCAGTCTAACTCCTGTTATAGAGTGGTCTTACGATATTGATACTCGCGAGTTCGAATGTGATCAGCAAGGAATGGCAAAGGCATTTGGGATAAGTACGCCAGTAACCAGCCTAAATAACTTGTTTGATCATATGCTGATGGGGCAACAAGAAACTCTAAAACAACGAATTCTAGAAGTGGAACTCTTTGGCGGACGGGGGCGGTTTTCTTGTTGCATGATGCTAAAAAACGTTAACTTAGTGCACGTTACTATTAGTTTTGAAAGGCTCAATAAGCGCATTATCCAAGGCACTATCATTCCACAATTAACAATCACTGGTTGCGAGGAGTTAGCGAAAATCCTCGAAACGATTTTTGATTTGCCAAATGTAGGCGTTTTAGTTGCCGATGAAGATACGCGCATCTTAGGTTGTAACCGTGCCTTTGAGTTACAAATGGGCTATCAAAACCGAGATCTGGTTGGGCTTAAAACTCATATATTCAGTACCTCTCACCATAGCCAAGCGTTTTATGAGCAGCTGTGGCAGCAAATTAATGATGAAGGATGTTGGTGTGGTAACTTGCTGAGCAAAACAGCAAATGGTAGCAACCAAGCTCATCATCTTTGTATTTACCGACTTACGTTTCACTCTGGACGAATTCTTTATCTCGGATTTTCTACGGATATTTCTGCTTCGTTGTTGTGGATGAAAAATCGTTGTGAACAACAGCATGATTGGGCTGCCTTTTTACCAACGAGGAAAGAATTTGAACTCCAATTAGCTAACTTAGCGAATGAAAGCAGAAATAAAGAACTCAACATTGTTATGACACTCAGACCCAAGTTTTCGGAGAGATACTTGCTTGAACAGCAATTAGGTTTTGCAGATTTTATTATGCGAAGTCGCTACACCAGTATTGCGGGGCAGTTATCTCGGGATGTGTTTGTCGTATGCTTGCAGACCCCTCATTGTCAATGGTTGAGCCCGGTTCGTTTGATCCAAATTGCCATGAAAGGGTTCTTTAATGAGCTTAGAAATGAAATGGGCACAAAAATGCATGCCACTATCGTTAAAGGCCAAACTGGTGTGTCAATCCTTGGCTATGATACGAACCGACCAAGACAAGCGCTAGCACATGCAGCGCAAGCGATGTTGTCCTCTATTTCCGGTGAAGGCAGCTATTTCAACTTTTACGACAGTGAACTTCACTCTGAATTAGTGAAGCGCCAACATCTCGAGGCGTTTTTGGAGGCGCAAATAGAGAGTGGGCTAGTGGACGTTTACTTTCAACCGATTATCGACGTTCAAACCGGAAGAGTGGTTAAGTTCGAGGCTCTCGCACGCTTTTATGATGAAAATGATGCGTATTGTACGCAAAAGATGATCGCTATTATTGAAGATCTAGAACTCATAGCGGCACTTGATGACGTGGTCTGCCAAGCTGCGTTGAAGCACTTTCCGCGCTTACAAGAAATTTATGGCGAGGACGTGGGCGTGACCATCAATCGCTCCCTCAACACGAAATTGGATTCTCTTCAGATCCTTCAGCGGTCGCATGATTTGATTAAAGCCAGTGGTGTAGACCCTAAGCGAGTAACTATCGAGCTAACAGAAACCGCGTATTTTGAACAAGATGAGGAGCATACTCGAGCTCTAGAGGAAGTGCGGAAAGAGGGCGTTGAGATCGCGATTGATGACTTCGGTACTGGGTATTCTTCTTTTTCTTATCTAGAAAAAGGGCAGTTTGATTTACTGAAAATAGACCGAAAATTCATCAAGAACATTCATAAAGGGAGCACCAGCTATAACATTGTGAAAATGGTCACCGAGCTTGCACAGCAAATGAATGTAAAAGTGGTTGCTGAAGGCGTGGAATCTAAGCAAGAACTTCAAGTATTGGCAGAAATCGGTGTCGATTACATGCAGGGCTTTCTATTTTCTGCTGCCGTGCCTGTCGATTTGATGGATAAAGCGGACAGTTATGAGCATCTGTTCTCTGACATCGCGATTGAGTCTAAGCAAAGTGATGTGTTGCAATCTTTGAGCCATGAACAAGTCAGGTCTATGGACCCTGGAGAACCGCTCTCCTTGGCAGTTGAGTACATGAATTTGAATCCAAGCTTGCCTTTAGTTGTTCTCAATGAAAATCGTTGTGTTGGGTTAATTACGAAAGAGACGGTGAATTTACACCTAACGCCCTCGATGGGCACAGAGCGAGAAACTGAACGAGAAAGCAGAATTTGGAAACGTCCTGTTAATCAGATAATGAGCACCGAATTTGTGTTGGTTGATGAGGATTTACCTGTCTCTGTTATTCGAGAGTTGGTGAAAACCGGCATTCGTTTCCCTTGGGTATTGTGTAATACCAAAGAAGAGTACCGTGGAGTTTTAACGCAGGAAGACGCGTTGAAGTATCTTGCTTCTCTGTGAATAAAATTGTCTTACCGTTTTAGCTCATTTGGGGGCCGACTTTCGGTGGTTTGGCGATAGTTGATTTGATATTATCGCCCCCCAAAATGACTTTTGAGCGTGCATTCAACATGATTCAACAATTGCTGGTTACTTTCCCTCCGATGCTATTTGGCGCACAAGCGCTACTGACTTTGCTTCTAATCAAGGGCGATATTTGTCCTGGTCAGCGAGGACGTCTTCATAAAATGTTGCCAGCAGTAGCTGTATTGTGGCTCGCTGTTGCGTCACTTCGCATTGAAGCATTTATGATCGTGTTTGCTATTTTCTACTTCTATTCTCAGGTTCAAACCAAGAAAACGCGTGAAAAAGGGCCACTATGGGCGATGCATTTAGCGAATGGTTTGGCCTTTGCGTATGTGAGTATTCAAGTATTTGAGCAATCAAGCTGGCCAGCATCGATAGCGATGGCGCTAATGATATTTTTCCTTGGGGCGTCATTTTCTCAATTGCTGCTTACGATAGCTCGCAGCAGATTACAGGCATTTCACCGTATTTTACCAGTTACGGGCATTGTGTCTGGAATGCTATTAGTCATCGCAACGTTGTTTGCTTCTTACCAGTTAAATGAAGCTGCACTGAACGCTGCAACACAGCCAATCTTGCTGTCTTTAGCTATGCTAATTTCTTCAATTATTGTGTGGTGTTGGCATATTTTTACGCATAAGAAACCAGAAAAGGTGCAACTGAGCGTTGCCTTGTTTCTAGCACTCGCGTCGATGACGAGCCTGCAAGATTTATTCTCTCTCGCGGCTTAACCTCTATTCTAAAGACAAAGCTAGACGGCTTATATCCAAGTGCTTTCTTGGTGCTTGGGTATAAGGTGATCACGTTTTAGATCGCACTCACTTTAAATTCGCGTGATTACTACTACGCTTGTTTATATACCTTGTCGAAGAGGAGAGTCGCGATGGATTTAAGCAATGTAGGTAATCTGGACAGCACTATTTTGCTAGGTATCGTCAACGAAAAGCTACGTTTAGAGTGCGACAGTTTTGACGAGTTAGTATCAGTGTATGAGATGGATGTAGAGTCTGTAGTCGGCAAGCTTGATATGCTCGGTTATCAGTACGATCCATTGACTAACCAATTTAAAGCATATCAACGCTAAGCCTTTCATAACCCAAATATTTTAAGCCACCTTGATTCCGTCAAGGTGGCTTTTACATTGTAGCCTCGCGGTTGCGAAAAAAGCTTGTAAGTAACGCTTCTCTCTCTCTGAGTGACGCGTTGCTGCAAACAAGCGACGCCATAAGCCTTGGCCGAAAGGTTTACTGGTAATAAGACCTTGGCGAGAAAATTCAGAAATCGCCCAATTGGGTAGTGCCGCCACCCCTAATCCAGCAGAGACCATCTGAACTAACATGAGAGTATTGTCGGCTTGCTTCCATTTCGCAGGTTCTATTCCTGCTGGCTGAAGAAAGTGTTTTACGACGTCTAGCCTCTGTTTTTGAACAGGATAAGAGAGCATGGTTTGATCTGCGAGATCTTGCGGATCAATAATTTCTTTTTCCGCCAATGGGTGGTTGGTTGCGGTAATTAAACGCATTTCAAAGTCGAATAGAGGCTCGTAGTGGACTTCAGATCGAGGTTGGATATCGGAAGTAATAACAAGATCGAGTTCGCCTGCCAATAAAGCTGGGAGTGGTTCAAAGCCAAAACCAGAGGAAAAGTCCAATGTTACGCTAGGCCAAGCAAGTTGGTACTCCCTAAGTGCAGGCATTAGCCATTGGAAGCAAGAGTGACATTCAATGGCCATATGTAATCGGCCATTGACGTCTTCTTTCAAGCTCGCTAAATCATTTTCTGCTCTTGCGAGTTTCGGAAGGATATCTTCTGCAAGACGCAATAGGATTTCTCCCTCTGAAGTGAACTTCACCGGACGAGTCTTTCTCAGGAACAGTTGCCCTCCAATTCGCGCCTCCAAATCTTTGATCTGATGAGACAGTGCCGACTGAGTGAGATGTAAAGCGGTCGCTGTCGCCGTTAGAGAGCCAGTGTCTCGAAGCGAAGTGAGTGTCCGCAAATGTTTTAGCTCTATCATGAATTCCTTTCATCCTTTGTTGCTCGCTATGAACAGAATAGCAATCGTGTAAATAACTTAACGACAAAAAATGGATATGTAAACGTCTAGACGTCTATTTGTTGTTTTTATCTGCGAATCATGTCGCTTCATGATGAATTTTTTTAATAAACAAGTTGAATAAATGGACGTTGTTCTAATATCAGATGAGAGCGATAGTTTAGCCATCCAGACATCTCATTCTTTACCGAAAGATGCTCTGATCCAAACAAATTGAACAAAATTGAGAAAGGAATAGGGACATGGCGACAACGACTCACATACTAGGTTATCCACGCATTGGTGAAAAAAGAGAATTAAAATTCGCTCAGGAGAAATACTGGCGAGGAGAAATTGATCAAGCTGAGCTTAAAAAGGTTGGGGCAGATCTACGCGCCAAAAACTGGCAAACACAAACGGATGCTGGTCTGAGTTTTGCCACAGCTGGCGACTTCGCTTGGTACGATCATGTACTGACGACCACGTTGCTATTGGGTCATGTGCCAAAGCGTCACGCTGGTGGTTTCCCTAACCTGGATACGTTGTTTAAAGTGGGTCGCGGTCAATCTCAGGCGGGTTGCAGCTGTGCGGGCGCTGCGGCATCGGATATGACCAAATGGTTCAACACAAACTACCATTACATCGTCCCTGAATTCAGTAAGGACGATACGTTTGAAGTGAGCTGGCCCCAACTGTTTGAAGAAGTCAATGAAGCGCTTCAAGCTGGCCACCAAGTGAAGCCTGTTTTGCTTGGCCCAGTCAGTTACCTTTACTTGGGCAAAGAGGTCGAAGAAGGGTTTGACCGCTTAACCCTGCTACCACGCTTACTTACTGCTTACCAAGCTATTTTGGCAAAGCTAGCAAGTCAAGGTGTTGAGTGGGTTCAGATTGATGAGCCAATTTTGTCACTGGAGCTAGAAAGCAAATGGGCTGATTCGTTTAAGCTGGCCTACCAAGTGATTCGAAGCGATGTAAAAGTGCTGCTAACGACGTACTTTGACTCCGTAAGCGATACGCTAGACAAAATTGTAGAGTTACCGGTGGATGGTTTGCATATCGATTTATCTACCGTCCCTAAGCAGCTTGACGATGTAGTTACCAAGTTACCGGAGGATTGGGTGCTTTCTGCTGGTGTTGTGAATGGTCGTAATGTGTGGCGTTCAGATTTAAGTACCCAACTCGAGCGTCTACAGCCAGTCAAAGAGAAACTGGGCGACAAACTTTGGGTTGCCAGTTCATGTTCTCTGCTACATAGCCCTGTTGATTTAGCACTGGAAACAGAACTGAGCGAAGAAGTAAAAAGTTGGTTTGCCTTTGCAAAACAAAAAGTGGCAGAAGTCGCCTTGCTTGGCCGAGCGCTCGATGGTGATCAAAATGCGATTCGCGCTTGTGATACCTATAGCCAGCCAATCAAAGCGCGCAAGACAGCAACACATGTGAATAAACCTCAAGTACAAGCGCGTTTAAACAACATTACCGCGTCACTTGCCGAGCGCAGCGCACCTTATGCAGAGCGTGCTGCGCATCAAGCTGAAGTATTGGGCTTGCCTTTGTTGCCAACAACGACAATCGGCTCTTTTCCTCAAACGGGTGAAATCCGGGTGCAGCGCAGCGCTTATCGTACAGGTCAATTATCTGAGTCTGAATATATCCAAGCACTTAAAGGACATATTGCTGACGCAGTGAAACGTCAAGAGGCGCTCGACCTAGATGTGCTTGTTCACGGTGAAGCAGAGCGTAACGACATGGTGGAATACTTCGCTGAGAACTTGGCGGGTTTTCAAACGACCAAATTTGGTTGGGTACAGAGTTATGGCTCTCGCTGTGTGAAACCTGCCATTGTAGTTGCTGACATTGAACGTGAAAAACCGATCACGGTTGAATGGTCGACGTACGCCCAGTCGCTAACCCGCAAACAGATGAAAGGCATGTTGACTGGACCAGTAACGATTTTATGTTGGACGTTCCCACGTGAAGACATCACACGTCAAGAAATTGCGCAGCAACTTGCTTTGGCACTGCGTGATGAGGTGTCTGACCTGCAAGATGCAGGCATCAATATCATTCAAATTGATGAGCCAGCCATTCGAGAAGGTTTACCACTAAAAAAACGCGATCACAAAGCGTACTTAGAATGGGCCGTAAATGCGTTTAAGGTCTCTGCGGCAAGTGCAAAACCAGAAACTCAGATTCACACTCATATGTGTTACAGCGAGTTCAATGAAATCATTGATTCGGTTGCGGCACTCGATGCGGACGTCATTACCATTGAAACATCTCGCTCGAATATGGAGTTGCTGAAAGCATTTGAAGAGTTCAATTACCCGAACGAAATTGGCCCTGGTGTTTATGACATTCACTCACCAAACATTCCTACGGAAGAATGGATTGAAGGTTTAATCAAGAAAGCGGCAGAAAAAATTCCGGCTCAACGTTTGTGGGTAAACCCAGATTGTGGTCTGAAAACACGAAACTGGAAGGAGACAGAAGCCGCATTGGCAAATCTGGTTTCAGCGGCGAAGAAGCTCCGTGCTGAGCTGGCGTAACACATCGTTACAGCAAATAAAAACGGAGACTGTGGTCTCCGTTTTTCTATTCTTAATTGTTAACTTTCGTTTTCAGATTATCCAATAATAGCGAATCATCGTCTCATGCCGAAAGCAACAAAAATTACTGTAGCTACTTCACCTGAGTACAAGTTTGTGCGGAAACCAACTCATCAGCCATCAACTGACCGCGAGAATTACGTACCTTAATACGATACATCAAGCCCATATCAATTTGCTTGCGAACTTCTGGGTTGCTGCAGTAGGTATAGATACTGGTATTCAGTACTTGATTTAACGGCTTTGCACCGAGTGCGCCATCGTTATAAATCATCATCATCTCTACAACATTTTTGTTGGATGAGACACGCATTATTTGCAGTGGACCGTACTCTAAAGGGAGGCCCGCAGACAAAACTCCTGCTCGGTTTGATGCCATAAGCTCAAGTTGGCGCTGATTATCATCGGTTGATGAACAGCCAGCCAGAGCACCAAATACCAAGAAAAGACACAGTAATTTTTTCATAAATTAAAACACTTTTTTGAACGGTTTCACGATTACATGATCGTAAACACCAGCCGCTACATAAGGATCGGCTTCTGCCCACGCTTTAGCATCCTCTAGCGAGGCGAATTCAGCGATGACAGTTGAGCCCGTAAATCCAGCTTCTCCAGGATTGTCAGAATCTATCGCAGGCATCGGACCAGCTGTAAGAAGGCGACCTTCGTCTTGTAACTTTTGTAAGCGATCCAAGTGTTGTGGGCGAACGCTCATGCGTTTTTCCAACGAGTTCTCAACGTCCTGTGAAAAGATGACATACCACATAGCATAGTTCCTTAATTGGTAGGGTAAAGTGTTAATTTAACGCCTTTTTTGTGTCTCTCACAAGTGAACAACAGAAAATGTGAGATCCTTTCTAACTGTTAGCGTTGTAGGTTGACTAATTCTGAACTGGACGTGGTTTACCTTCACTGTCAATGGCTACGTAGTTGAAGGTCGCATCACAAACCATGAAGCGTTCGCCAACACCGTGAGCTTTGACGGGTTTGACCCATACTTCCAAATCGACACTCATGGATGTGCGGCCGATCTTAGTGCATTCGCCGTAGCAGCATACGACATCGCCCACACCAACAGGTTTTTTGAACGTAATGCTTGATACCGAAACGGTGACAACGCGACCACAAGAGATCTCTTTTGCCAGAATCGCGCCCGCTAAGTCGAGCTGAGACATTATCCAACCGCCAAAAATATCGCCATTGGCGTTTGTATCTGCAGGCATTGCAAGGGTACGAAGCAGCATTTGACCTTTCGGAGAGCTAATTTCTTGACTCATTGTGACATCCTAAATCTTAAAGGCGCTCAAACTAAGCGCCAACATAGTAAATACCTAGAACCAAAGGTCCTTAAAAAACCGCAGATACCGGACCAGAGAAAGTTGGTTTACAGCAGCAAGAATGGTCTGAAAACGGTACGTTGTTTGAGCGGTTTACTGATACATGGAGCAAAACAGCGACCCTAAGGTCGCTGTGAAGTCGCGGATTATAGCAAAACTGAGTTTTTAATCATCAGTGGACACATCGGATGAGTTATTTTTTTGTTCTTTTGGCATGTGTTTATAAATGTAAAAGCCAGTCGCAATCATGTAGGCAAATGTCGCGATCAACATTCCAAATACTTTGAAGTTAACCCAAACATCCAACGGCAATTCGTAAGCAATATAAATGTTTAGGCCAGCGAAGAATGAGAAGAAGCCAACCCAAGCCCAGTTAATCTTTGCCCAAACAGCGTCAGGTAACGTAATTTCCTTGCCTAGCATACCTTTGATAGCTGATTTTCCCAATGCGTGGCTCACTGCTAAGCCAATCGCCAGAATCGCGTAAATGATGGTGACTTTCCACTTTATAAAATTGTCGTCGTGGAAGAAAAGGGTCATGCCGCCGAAGATAGTGACGATAACAAATGTTATTAGCTGCATCTTTTCGACTTTCTTATACAGCGCGTAGGTGACGACAAGTTGAATGGCTGTTGCTACGATCAGTGCACCTGTCGCTACGTAGATGTCGTACAGCTTGTATAAAGCGAAGAAAACGATGAGTGGTATAAAGTCTAGGATCTGCTTCATGATGGCAAAATCTACCTAATTATTGAATTGAAGACAGTCTAACGGAATCTGACAAGATGTGAATACTGAGGAAGTTAAGGTAAGAATAGTAACGCTTAGTATATCGTATAGACCGCAAGCTTCTTCCACGTCGAAACAGCAAATGGAAGGAATAAAAATTGCCGCGTGAAGCGGCAATAGAGTTGAGAGTTTTAAACCTTAAGCCACACGTTGATATTGGGAAATAAGCGTTTTTACATCTTCTAAATAGCCTTCCCGCAGTAAGTTATCGACCGTTGCTTCTAGCTCTTCGAGAGACATCGTGAAGCAAGTGGATTTACCAGTCATCAGGGTCAGATATTGATGATACTCTTCTTCTGTATAGTGGCCTAAGCGATCAAGTAACAGTGTTTTGATTCCATGATGAATCAAGCCGTAGTATGTATGTCGATGAAGTAACATGGCGATCTCCTTATCAAGCTCATACGCTACTCATTTGCAGCCTGCTTGACCTTCTGGATAATTCGATTTACTCCAACAATGCACATCTAGTGCCAATTCTATATTTGCAAATTAAAAAGTGTTGGAAGGTGCAAAATTCTCGTTCTGTAACCATCTTTGGATGACGACTTGAAGTGCATTTAACGTGGTGGGCTTTTCGAGCCTGTCATCCATGAGTGTCGAAATTAGCTCCAACTCTCTAGCTCCAGACTCACCAGATAAGGCAATGATTGGAACGGAGGATGTGATTTGCTTAATCCGTTGGCTGGCGTCAAATCCATTCATTACCGGCATTTGGACATCCATAAGAACGAGATCAATCTTGTGAGAGTGGAATAGTTCTACCGCAGAGGCTCCATTATTTGCTTGTAAGCTGTTGACTCCCAATCTTTTTAAATACATCTGTACCAAGGTGCGTTGCACCTCTTTGTCATCTACAATGAGCACTGTTGGTGCATCTTTACATACTTGTACGTGTTGAGCTGAATGATTTTCAGAATGTGATGCAGTTGCTTTCCAGCTATCAAAGTCCGGTGCTCTTAATGTCTCTGGTTTTGGTGCGTTTGGTACGACTGGGAAATACAAGTAGAATTCTGTGAACTCGTTCAATTCAGACTGGCACTCTATTCGTCCTCCGAAGGAGCGCATAACACGTTGGCAATAGCCCAAACCTAAGCCACTGCCTCCGCTTTTTTGATACGAGAAAAAGTCATCAAATATCTTGTGTAAGATACTGCTACATATACCTGGCCCACTATCTCGGAAGATCAGAATGTTTTCGTAAGCCCCCGTCTGGGTACGAATCTCAATTTGACTGTCGGGATAAGAATCAAAATAGTAGATAGCGTTACGAATCAAATTGAAAATGACAAAGTTAAACAGGGTCTCATTTAACTTCGCGACAAAATCGTGTGCCTGTGGCAGGTTAATTCTCTCTATTATTTGATCGTTTTCAAAACCATAACGGCTTACTGCTTGGTCGATGGCTTTATGTATGGAAGTGAGAGCTAAAGGCTCATGCTCTGGTGAACTGTCGCTAACTTCTCGTAAAATAATATCGATAAGTTGTCTACCGCGTTGTATAGCGGCTTCACCTTTATCAATTTCTCTTTTTAGCGTATCCAGTGAGGCGTTTGACTCTATATGCTGTTTTAAAGATTCAAATTGTAATTGTACTTGAGCGAGAGGGTTACGCATTTCATGTGCAATGGAGTTAGCCAGCGCACGGCTTTGGCGTACCTTTCTATCGGCTTCAATGGTGCTCTGGATGCGAACTAATAACGTTTGCAGAGCTGAGATTTCTTCATTAGAAAACAGCTTATTATCTATTTTATGTGAAGAAATTAGTAAGTGAGTAACAGACTTTCCACGACCGAAGAGAGGCATAACGAGCGCAGTATTGCTTGAGCGCATGCGCTCGTAGAGCTTTCTCATCGACCCTTTAGAAGAGGAGGCATAATCAATTTCTTCAGACAACTCATCTAGCACGAGAACTGACTTGCTTGACGGCAGGTACTCTTCGTAAAACGTTTCTGTGTAATTGCTAGTGACTAGCTGTAGCTTGTTGTTTGGTATGTTAAGTAACGATGCCAACTGACGCATAGCATCATCTATTGAGCGTTTAAACTCTTCCTCTAACCCAAGGATTTGCTGAACGGGAGTGTGTCGTTTCCCATAAATAAAATACGAAGCGAAACGACTGACTCGCTTAAAAAGCAAGTGCCAAGTGATACCGATAAGCGCGCATAAAGGTACCGCAACAAGCCATTGGTTATCTTCAGAGATAGGAATAAATATCGCCCCTAGCGGCAGAACAAAAATGGCGCAGACTAAGAGCGCGCTTACCGTTAAGTACGTGAGATATTTAGCGCTGTAGAAGCGAGAGGTAAGTAGGGCATAGCCCACAAACAACATTTCGCTGATTGAAAGTGCTGGTGGTAACCAAGTTAGGGAGAAGTCGCCAAGGAAATACGTCATTCCAAGGTGTATCACTGCCGTAGATAACATGAATACCAAAATGCCAGCGATCATATAGTTGCTTTTTGCTAGCGTGAGCTTGCTGCTGTTAGCGCGCATGGCAATCAAGTTAAGCAGCGTTAGTACCACGAAAGCTAGCAAACTAATGAAAAAATATGAGGTATGTGGGCCAAATTCAATGACGAACTGGCTTGGACCACTAATGGTGACATTTTCGACAGTAAGATTCGGCACTAAGTTGATGTACAGTGAATACGTTGCTAGTGCGACAAAGACGACTTTTTGCCAGACTTTGACCGCTGTTTTTTTAACATCTGCGGTTAACTGGCAAGAAAAATAGAATGCAAACGCAAAGGCGAAAAAAGACGCTAAGTTCGCTAACTTAGCCATAAAAATGCCACCAACAGAGCCTAATTCTGGCAATAAATCGGTATGGAAATAGGCGTTGCTGCTTATCCAAACAATGATACAGCTGGAATAAGCGATGTAAGGCGCGTGATGCGAGCCTAAGATTGATTCACTCTTCTGTTTTAGGCGATAGCAGTAATACAGTAACCAAGCGAATACTATTAGTACAGTCGCGTACAATGCCATTGCTTTTGGGTAAAAGAGACCGTGCAAATGAACATCAAGCATGCTCATTCACCTTTTTATCCATTCTTTTTGTTCGTACGCAATGTTTGTAGTCGCGAAATTGTATGTCTTGAAATGCTTCAACCATCATACCTAAATTCCAGAAACCGCGGTATGTCTTGGTACCGTCACCGTTAATGTCGCGGTATCCTGAGTGAAAGTAGGCACTTAAATCAATAGATTGATAGAAATTTAACATAAATACTTGCTCAATAATGGTAAAGCCGAGCTTATAGCCTGCTTTATAGAGCTCGCTCATCATAGTTTTTTGCGCCAGATACAAAAAATACAGCTTTTGTTGAATGTTGCCTCCCACCGTAAGACGCAGTACTTCGCAAACCGCTTCAGTGTTCTTTACATGAGATTGAAACTGAGCATCAAACCCAATAAGAGTGTGCTCATGAGTTAGAGCACGACACTCCAAAATACCCAGTTGATTGAGAACACTGTACCCATGATTAGGAAAGCAAAACTGCCATTGTTCGTTACTAAACTGTGGTGAGTAACTGAGCCAGTTATTTCGTTGATGCCAGCCTTGCACTAAAGCGGAGGAGACCATGATTGGTGAAGATGACGATTTGAGCAAGAGCGCAAAGTGCTGCCCTTTTTGCGAGAGTGATAAAAGAGGCAAGATTTCAAACCATTGTTCAGTTTGGACGAAAAGCTCAAGATTACTCAGTGTGATCGCTTCGGAAATCGGCATTAACGCTGCATGATTTGGCAGCATTACCTCAAGATCGCAATCTGCGATATCTTCAATTAACACGCTAGTATAGCTGTGGTCGTCAAACGGAAGCGGAGTAGGAATCGCAGCTTCGTTTGAAGGATATTTTTGCTTGATTGCTTCGATCTCGCATTGACACCAGAAAACCATCCAATGCGGGTAACAATCTGCGGCAAGTTGTTCAAGTAAATGAATCTCTTTGGAGAAACCTGTCGGATACTGTTGCACTAAATCTCGATAATCCATTAACTCAAATAGTGCAGAAAGACTTTTTGATGCGTGTTTAGGAAAGAGAGATTTAAGCAGTTTTATTCGATACAGAGCAACCTGTTGAAAAAGAGCATCTCGTTTTTGTTTCGTTAGGGTAAGAATAACTGAGTCAACCAAGGCCTGCTGCTTTGATTCGATCGGCAAATTTGTTTTGGTGAGATAGTCCAAAGATTGCTCAAGACTCATGATATAACCTAGCTCTAACGTTTTGTTATATTTTGTAATGGTTTATATCATTTTGAAAAATTTATGCCATCGGTTTCTATTTGTATAGTTACGTAATGCAAGAAAAGACAAAAAAACCGCTCATTATGAGCGGTTTTTGGTCTATTCAAGAAAGGGTTAGGCTTCTTGCTTTTTTAGCTCAGCTTCTGCCGTTTCTTCTTCAATTAGCGCATCAACGATAACTGCACATGCAGCATCACCTGTGATGTTCAGTGCTGTACGAATCATATCGAAAATACGGTCAAGAGCGAATAGCAGCGGTAGACCTTCAATTGGAATGCCAGCGGCAAGAAGCACGGCAACCACTAGGAAAGAAGGGCCAGGAACACCCGCTTGACCAACCGCACCCAATGTAGACGTTACGATAATTGCAATGTAAGCGCCCATGCCTAGATCGATATTGAACAGTTGAGCAAAGAAGATAGCAACCAAGCCATAGTAAATCGCATTACCTGACATGTTGATCGTTGCGCCTAGAGGCAGAACAAATGATGCAGTTGAATTTTTTACGCCCAGCTCTTTTTCACAGGTGTCCATTGTAACAGGCAGTGTTGCCATAGAAGACGCTGTTGAAAGCGCAACTGCTTGCGGTTTCTTCATTGAAGACAGGAATTTCTTCGCAGATGTCTTCGTGAAAACATGCACCATTGCTGGGTAAACAACGAAACCGAAGATTAGGATGGCGGCAACGTAAACAACGAACAGTTTAAACACCACCATTAGCGCACCAAAACCGAACGTACCGACGGCTTCTGCCATCAGACCAAATACACCGATAGGTGCAATGATCATTACTTTGTTGATCATCCAAACCATTGCGTCAACGATGCAGTTAACACCATTGATGATTGGTTCACGACGCTCTTTTGCTTGCTTAGAAATCGCAATACCAAAGAACATACAGAAAACGAGGATCTGTAGGATGTTTGCTTCATTTAGTGATTGGAAAACGTTGGTTGGGATCATACCAGTGATGGTTGCCCAGAAAGTAGGTAGTTCACCTTTTGAAGCGTATTCTGCTGAGAACATGCCTTCGACGCCAGAGACGTCGATACCCATGCCTGGTTGGAATACTTCACCCATAAATAGTGCAAGCGCAACGGCTAGGGCGGATGTTAAACCAAAATAACCTAGAGTGACGATACCAACTTTACCTGCTGACTGGCTGTTCCCAAGACCAGCGGCGCCAGAAATCAAGGCTACAGCGACCAAAGGAATAACCAACATTTTGATTAAGTTGATAAAGATAGCACCTAAAGGAGCGAACACTGTCGCATCATGACCCATCATGGCACCAACGGCTGTGCCCACGATCATGGCGATTACGACTTGTACGCCAATGTTGTTTAGCAAACTCTTTTCTTTTAACACTTCCATAACCTCTGTGCTAATAAAATGTAAAATCCTAAAATTACCCACTAACCATAAATGGATTTACGGATAATTATCTCGCCTTGCTTTTTACACTTATCGTTTACAATTGGCAATATGCAGCAAGGTATTATTGATGGATTAATCGATATTTTATTGACGAACGATAAAGTTTTGTTCAATAGCAAACGTTTGCTATTGATTTTTCTTATAAGGGTTACGCTTGGGATTGTTCAAGTTTATTTTTCTTTATTTGTTTTCTTTTTGTTAATTTTAACCGCTTTTGTATTTGCTATTGCAGTCAGAGTTTTTAGTGACTTGGGGGGATATTTATAACAATTCATCTCTTTCAAGCTCACACTTTTATTAATTTGCCTTCTGAAATGTTAATTGCTTTACATTCTTAGTCCTGATTGCGTTGTAAACATAATGTTAAATGGTAATGACTGGTGAGAATCAAATGCTGACGATCCAGTGTTAAGGATAACTTGCTTAGTTAATGCTCCTGAGCTGATTAGACGAGAAAGACAAGTAAGAGGTGAAGAGACTATGATGAATCTTGCTGCTGCGTTACAAAGAAATGCTGCGAGTAAACCAGATAAAACGGCGTTGATATGTGGCGCTGAAAAGATAAATTATGCGCAGTTTAATGCGATCGCCGGCAAGATCGCAGCGTCTTTAATCAATAAAGGCGTAAAGCCAGGTGACCGCGTTGCGATTTCATGCCCAAACATTCCTTTTTTCGCGTTTGTTTATTATGCAATACAAAAAGCTGGCGCGGTTGCAGTCCCATTAAATGTGCTTTTGAAAGCGCGAGAAATTAAGTATCACTTAGAAGATTCAAAAGCGAAGTTTTATTTCTGCTTTGAAGGGACGAAAGAACTGCCAATGGCAAAAGAGGGCGTCAAAGCCTTTGAACAAGTCGATACATGCGAAGGCATAGTCGTACTGACTCAATCTCAAGATCAAAGCTATTGGAATGGTGTAATAACTCTCAATGCGTTTATAGCCGATGTCCAACCGTTGCCGGATTATATACCGCGTAATGCGGATGATACTTGTGTGATTTTGTATACATCAGGGACGACAGGCTTACCAAAAGGCGCTGAGCTGACTCAGCAGAACATCATAATGAACGCTCTGGTGGCACAAAACATTATGGGCAGCCAGGCCGATGATATTCACTTAGTAACTTTGCCTTTATTTCATACATTTGGTCAAACCGTCCACTTAAATGCTAGTGTTTTGGGCGGGGCAACATTGGTGTTAGTGCCTAGGTTTGAGCCTAAACATGTTCTTGAGCTGGTGGAAAAACATAGGGTGACGATATTTGCTGGTGTGCCAACGATGTACATCGGTCTGCTTCACGTGCAGCATCAATTTGATACCTCGTCATTGCGTGTTGCAGTAAGCGGTGGTGCGCCATTGCCAACCGAAATCTTTCGAACCTTTGAAGAAACATTTAATGTGCCGATCTTAGAAGGATACGGGTTATCGGAGACAAGTCCTATTGCATGTTTTAATCATTTGGATCAGGAGCGCATACCAGGCTCGGTAGGTCAACCGGTTCAAGGTGTCGAAGTAAAAGTTATCGATATTGAAGGTAATGCACTACCGATAGGCGAAGAAGGTGAGATTGTTGTGCGTGGTCATAATGTTATGAAGGGATATCTTGACCGCCCAGAAGTTACTGAATCTGCGCTACAAAATGGTTGGTTCCATACTGGTGATGTGGGCCGCTTTGACAGTTCAGGTAATTTATTTATTGTCGATAGAATGAAAGATCTGATCATTCGAGGTGGATTTAATGTTTATCCCAGAGAAATTGAAGAAGTTTTCATGACTCATCCTGCAGTTTCAATGGTAGCGGTGATAGGGATTCCAAATGAAGAGTATGGCGAAGAGATAAAAGCCTACGTTGTACTTAAACCAAAAGAATACATTGACGCCGATTCATTACAAAAGTGGGGTAAAGAGCAATTAGCCTCGTTTAAATATCCTCGTTATGTCGAAATTCGTGAACACCTCCCGATGAGTGCGACAGGAAAGATTTTGAAACGTGAGTTGAAATCTGAATTGAATATAGCTTAGTCAATTCAATGGTTTTTGTGTCACAGCGCCACTTGCCTAAGTGCAAATGGTGTTGTGCTCTTGACCAATTAGATGCATAAGGTTTTTAGCTATCGTTAGACAATACTTACCGTTTGTTGAATGGATCTATTGCTCGAGTTCTTTAAAGTATTCTTCTAAGCGTTTCGGATTGGTAATGGTTACTGAGCCATAGTTTAGCTCTAGCATCCCAATACTTTCTAATCGTTTTAGTATCTTGTGTACGCTCTGACGAGTTAGCCCCATCATGTTAGCGATATGTTCTCTTGTTACCCTGACAACGCATGGTCGAGTATCGATCGCTTGATTAAGTTGGTATTCAGCAAGCAGCAGCAACCTTTTGGCGACTCGTTCTTCAATTCCTCTAATCGCGTCATCTTCGATAACAGAAATAGCAGACCATAAACGGCGGCTAAGTAAGTCGAGTATAGTGGGGTAACTTTGAGGGTATTTGGCGAGTAACTGGCGAAATTTATCTCCAGGAAGCTCCATTACAGTCACGTCAGAATGCGCGGTCGCACCAAAAATACGAGGCATACCGGGAGAAAAAACATTGTCTCCAAACCAGCCACCAGCTTCGAAAATCATCAGTGTGACTTCTTTGCCTTTTGAACTAATTGAGTTCACTCTCACTGCACCTTGAGCTATGACCATAAGAGAAGATTGAAGCGCACCTTTATTGCAAATCAGTGCTTTTTCGTCGAAGCAGCGAACCTTAGTCATTTGCGCTGCTTCACTAAGCCCTTTATCTGGCAGCCCTGATAGTACAGGACATTTGGCTAGCAGTGTTTTGACTTCTTCCATGTAGCAACCTTACTGCACATTGCTTTATTGAGTTAGTTAAGTTACCCAAGCTTAACACTCTTTGAGTGCTCTGCTTGAGATAGATTTGGAAAGTGCGGGCGTTGAACAAAAAATGACGTGGCATAAACGCGATAGTAAGAAAACGCCCACTAAACATAATGTTAAGCGGGCGTTGTTGTGTCATATCAAACTGAAATTATTTTTGAGTGGCGGCTTTCATTGCAGAAACGAATTCACCTAGCTTGTCGAGCATAATTTGTGGCTGATCAACGTTCGCTTCAATGATTTTGACCACGGCTGAACCAGAAATTGCACCAGCGGCGCCAGATTCTAGTGCTTGTTTCACCTGTGCAGGCTCTGAGATGCCAAAACCAAGTAGTGCTGGTGGCGCATCAAATTGGTTCAGTCTATCCAGCATATGACCTACAGGCATGTTTGCTTTGGTTTCTGCGCCAGTAACGCCAGCACGAGATAGTAGGTAAGTGTAGCCGCCACCTAACTCTGATACTTGCTTCAGTGTTTCATCACTTGCCGTTGGTGGTGCGATGAATATTGGGTGAATACCAAACTTCTCTGCAGCAGCAACAAATTCAGCACTTTCATTAGTTGGTACGTCTGCAATCAAAACAGAATCGATGCCTGCTTTTGCACAACGCTCATAGAAGTTCTCGATACCACGAGAGTAAACAAGGTTCGCGTACATCAGAAGACCAATAGGCAACTCTGGGTATTTAGCTCGGATCTTACCGATTTGCTCGAAGCAGATATCTGGTGTTGCACCTGAATCTAACGCGCGAATGTTAGCGCCTTGGATGGTTGGGCCATCGGCTAGCGGATCTGAGAATGGAATACCAAGTTCAAGGGCATCTGCGCCAGACTCAACCAGTGTTTCCATGATTTTGTAAGACTGCTCTGCGTTTGGATCGCAAACCGTTACGAACGGTACAAATGCGCCTTGGTTCTTTTCGTTTAGGCGCGCAAACATCTTCTCATAACGGCTCATTAGATCGCTCCTTTTTCTTCTAGGATGGCATGTACAGTGAAGATATCTTTATCACCACGACCAGATAGGTTAACAACCAGCAATTGCTCTTTTTCTGGATTCTCACGTGCCATACGCAGTGCGTGTGCCACGGCGTGAGAAGATTCAAGTGCAGGGATGATGCCTTCATGGCGTGCAATCTCTTGGAATGCTTCTAGCGCTTCATCGTCTGTCACGTTGTCGTATTCAGCACGGCCAATTGCGTTTAGGTGTGCGTGCTGTGGACCAACTGAAGGGAAATCAAGACCAGCAGAGACAGAGTATGACTCTTCAACCTGACCGTTTGGATCTTGCATCAATGGCGCTTTCATACCAAAGAAAATACCCGTTTTACCATGTTTAAGTGGTGCACCGTGCTGGTCAGTATCGATACCTTTACCTGCTGGCTCAACACCAATTAGGCGAACGCTTTCTTCTTCGATGAAGTCAGCAAACATACCAATCGCGTTTGAACCACCGCCCACACATGCGATAACCGCATCAGGAAGACGACCTTCACGTGCCAAAATCTGATTCTTCGTTTCTTCACCAATCATGCGTTGGAAGTCACGCACGATCGTTGGGAATGGGTGAGGGCCTGCCGCTGTACCTAGTAGGTAGTGCGCGTCTTCATAAGTTGCAGACCAGTCGCGTAGCGCTTCGTTACATGCATCTTTAAGTGTCGCAGAGCCCGAGTGGACAGGAATAACTTCTGCGCCCATTAGCTTCATACGGAATACGTTCGGGCTTTGACGCTCAACGTCTTTTGCACCCATGTACACGCGACACTTAAGGCCAAGCAGTGCACATGCTAGTGCGGTTGCAACACCGTGTTGACCTGCGCCAGTTTCAGCGATGATTTCGTTTTTGCCCATGCGTTTCGCAAGTAGCGCTTGACCCAACACTTGGTTAGTCTTGTGGGCACCACCGTGAAGTAGGTCTTCACGTTTTAGGTACAGTTTGGTTTTCGTACCTTTGGTTAGGTTACGAGTTAGAGTTAAAGCCGTTGGGCGGCCCGCATACTCTTGAAGAAGCGTCATGAATTCGCTGCGGAATTCTGGATCTTCTTGCGCGTCGATAAACGCTTGCTCTAGTTGCTCCAGTGCTGGAACTAGAATTTGCGGAACGTACTGACCGCCGTATTCGCCAAAGTAGGCATTCAGTTTTGCCATCGTTATATTCCTTCTCGTATTTTTCGCTACGAATAGCTTTAAATTTTTTAGCTGATATCCAGCTTTAGTAGCTGCGAATAGCGGTGAATGCCGCGAGCAACTTCTGTGAATCTTTTTTGCCTGGTGCGCTTTCTACACCAGAGTTTAAGTCTAATCCCAAGCAACCTAGTGTCGCTGCTTGTTGAGCATTTTCTGGCGACAGTCCGCCCGCTAGCATAATTTGACTTGGGTCGCCGATCAGTGACCAGTCGAACACTTGACCAGTTCCGCCAGTTTGAGTGCCAACTTGCGCATCTAATAAATGGCGATCAATGTTGTCTGCTAGCAGTTCTGGCTTGGCATCAGTCACGCCGTAAGCTTTCCAAATTTCTACCGTTGCTGGCAGTTCGGCTTTGAGTTGGTTTACGTAAGCTTGGTCTTCTTGACCGTGCAGTTGCACCGCTTTTAAACCCAAAGAGGTGACGACAGAAGCAACAAAATCGATATCGTGATTTTGGAAAACGCCTACATAGTTCAGTGGAGCACCGCTCATGGTTAAGCGAGCACCTTCAAGGTCAACCGCACGCTTCGACTTCTCGACAAAAATCAGGCCACCAAATACCGCGCCAGCTTGATATGCTTTTGCTGCGTCATCTGGATGCGTTAAGCCACACACTTTGTTTTCGCCTAACGTCACTTTACGTACAGCAAGTTCTAGGTTGTCTTCCGCCATCAGTGAACTACCAATCAAGAAGCCGTCTGCGTATTCCGCTAAATCACGAACTTGTTTATGTGTATAAATGCCAGATTCTGAGATTACTGTTGCGTTAGGAGCCAGTTCGCGAATTGTCGGTGCCAGTTCTTTAGTACGATTCAAATCAGTACTTAGGTCGCGAAGGTTACGGTTATTGATGCCGATAACGCGTGCGCCAAGCTTAACGGCACGATGAAGCTCTTCTTCGTTGCTGACTTCGGTCAAGATACCCATGTTCAGGCTGTGTGCTGCTTCTTCTAGCGCTTTGTACTCTTCGTCATTCAGGACAGAAAGCATCAATAGCACAGCATCAGCACTGTAATGACGTGCTAGGTAAACTTGGTAGGTGTCTATCATGAAGTCTTTGCACAGAACGGGTTGTTTAACTTGACCACGCACTTGAGGAAGAAAGTCAAAGTTACCTTGGAAGTACTTCTCGTCTGTTAGGACTGAAATCGCATCAGCATGGTTGTTGTAAACCGATGCAATGTAATCCAAGTCGAAGTGATCACGAATCAAACCTTTAGAAGGAGATGCCTTCTTACATTCGGTGATGAATGCCGTCTTTTCGCCACTCAGAGCATTGTAGAAGCTGCGGTCCGATGGCAGCAAATCAGACTGAAATGTGCTTAGCGGTTGAGACACCTTACGGTCTGCTACCCATTGATATTTGTCGCGGACAATTTTCGCCAGTACTTCTGCCATTTCTGCTTCTTTCTTAGAAACGTGTTCAGACAGGTTGCCAGCTTGCTGAGTGTTGAAGTCAGTCATCTTCTTCAATTCCTTAAGCGTGTGCGGCAAGTTGTTGTACCAATTGGTACGCCTTGCCTGAATTCATTGCCTCAATCGCTTGTTGCGTGTTGGCTTTCAAATCTTCGTGGCCGAATAAACGCATTAGCAGAGCAACGTTCACTGCCACTGCGCCCAATTGTGCGTCTGTACCTTTACCCGTCAGAATATTGGTAATGATTGCTTTGTTTTCTTCAGGATCGCCACCTTTGATCGCTTCTAATGGGTGCGCTTCTAGACCGAAGTCTACTGGTGTTAGCGTGTACTCAGTGATCTTGCCGTCTTTGATTTCTGCAACCGTTGTTTCACCGTGAATTGCTACTTCGTCCAAACCACTACCGTGTACTACAGCGGCGCGCTTCATACCCATTTGTAGCATGGTTTCTGCGATAGGACGAACCAGTTCTTCACTGTAAACGCCCATCAATTCGATGTTAGGACGTGCAGGGTTAATCAGTGGACCAAGAATGTTAAAGATGGTGCGTGTTTTCATGGTTTGACGCACTGGCATCGCATGTCGCACACCACCGTGGTATTGAGGTGCAAATAGGAAAGCGACACCAATATCGTCTACCGCTTTGCGCGTATCTTCTGCGCTCATAGCTAGGTTGATACCAAATGAATCAAGAAGATCAGAAGAACCAGATTTGCTTGAAACGCTGCGGTTACCGTGTTTCGCTACTTTTAGACCACATGCTGCAGCAACAAACGCCGCAGTGGTTGAAATGTTGATGGTGTTGTGACCGTCACCACCAGTACCTACGATATCTGCGAAATCGTAATCTGGGCGAGGGAATGGATTTGCGTTTGCCAGCAGTGCTTTCGCCGCGCCTGCAATTTCGTCTGGCGTTTCGCCTTTGAGTTTTAGTGCAGTCAGTGCTGATGCCATTAAAATTGGGTCTAGTTCACCACGGATAATGATGTCGAATAGCTGTTGGCTCTCTTCCTGAGTAAGCGATTCTTGCTCGTACAGTTTGGTAATAATAGGGTTGATGATTGCTTCCATATTTCCTCTCCTAAATTTCTTATGTGCCAAGTGCTTTTTAAGCAGTGAGTGGGGTCGCTGAAGTTTGTTCTTCAAGTGCCCATTCAATGGCATTGGCCAACAGTGTTGCTCCGTAGGTCGTCATAATAGATTCCGGGTGGAACTGGAACCCGCAAACTTTATCTTCTTCATGTACAACAGACATTACCAAGTCATCCACTTCTGCTGTGATGGTTAGGCTCTCAGGAACCTTGGTCGCAACTAGCGAGTGGTAACGTGCAATTGCAAGTGGTGATGGTAGGTTTTGGTAAATCGCATGGTTTTGGTGCTCCATCATAGAGACCTTACCGTGAATGATTTCGCCCGCGCCAGCAACGGTGCCACCGTACGCTTCAACAATCGCTTGGTGACCAAGACAAATGCCGATCATCGGCACTTTGCCTTTCATGCGTTGGATAAGCTCAGGCATTGAGCCTGCTTCTGAAGGAGCACCAGGGCCTGGCGATAGCAGAACCACTGGGTTTTCAAGCTCGTTTACCGCTTGTTCGATGGTTTCTGCTGGGATGTTGTTTCGGTAAATCTTGACCGAGTGACCTAACGAGCGGAACTGATCCACAAGGTTGTAGGTGAACGAGTCAAAGTTATCGATAAAAATGATATTAGCCATCTCTGAACCCTATTCCTTATTGTGACTTATGCGCTGCTTGGATAGCAGAGATTACCGCTTGTGCTTTGCCGCGCGTTTCGTCTGCTTCCGCTTGCGGATCAGAGTCGAACACCACGCCAGCACCAGCTTGAACTTGAGCAATGCCGTTCTCAACGTACGCTGAGCGGATCACGATACAGGTGTCGAGTGTGCCTTCACCAGTGAGGTAGCCAACAGCGCCGCCGTAGCTACCGCGTCGTGCGCCTTCTACATCGCGAATCAACTGCATGGCACGAATCTTAGGTGCGCCGGTGAGCGTACCCATGTTCATACATGCTTGATATGCGTGCAGCGCGTCTAGGTCTTCACGCAGTTGACCAACCACACGAGACACCAAGTGCATTACGTGGCTGTAGCGGTCGACTTTTAGAAGGTCTGCTACGTGGCGAGTACCAGCTTGAGCAATACGAGCGACGTCGTTACGTGCCAAGTCAACCAACATCATGTGTTCTGCGTTTTCTTTCATGTCGGTGCGCAGTTCAAGTTCGATGCGGCTATCTAGGTCGAAATCGATCTCTCCATTCGGGCGTTTACCACGGCGACGTGTGCCTGCAATTGGGTAGATTTCAATTTGGTTGGTATCGGTTTCATACTTAAGCGCGCTTTCTGGTGATGCGCCAAACAGAGTGAACAGCTCATCTTGCATGTAGAACATGTAAGGGCTTGGGTTACTTTGTTTCAGTTCTTTGTAAGCCGCCAGTGGAGAAGGACAAGGTAGAGTGAATCTACGAGACGGTACAACTTGGAATACATCGCCTTTCACTACGAACTCTTTTAAGTTGCGAACGGTTTGGCAGAAGTCTGTATCAGATACGCTAGGTTCTATCGTTATGTCAGCGATTTGTTTTGCGCTTGGCAGTAGTTTTGGCGCTGCACACTGAGCGCTGATTTCTGCAATGCGAGTCTCTAACGCTGTTTTCTCTGAACCATCAACAAACAACGTCGCTTGAAGCTGGCAAGATTCCGTTTGATGGTCGACAACAAGTAGTGTTTCCGCGACGTAGAAAACGTAATCTGGACACTGATTTGTTACTTCGGCATTACCAAGCGGCTCAAAGTTTGCGACTAAGTCGTAGGCAAACAGACCACCAAGGAAAATTGCGTGTTTGTCTTGCTGTGAAATATCAAAACTATGCTGAACCAAACGTAGCGCATCGAAAGAAGAGGCTTCACGTAGGCGAGAGTCTTCATCTAACGTGTCGCATGGCTGGTTAAACTGCAAAGTTAGCGTTTCGCCATCGAACTTGCTCTCAACGTCACCACGGATGTTCTGGTTTAGGTGAGACAGTAGGTTTTTACCGTTATTGGTCAAGGCGTGCATGCTAACGGTATGGCCGAAGCAAACAATGCGAACCGCTGAATCTACGATCAGCAGGGATTTTAAATTTTGCTTTGAATCGATCTCAGCAGATTCCAGCAATAGGCTGTCAGTTTTGTTCTCACATAGTGTGTGGAACAAGCGAGTCGGGTCTTGAGTATAAGGGACGGAAGCCGTTAGCACTTCAAGCTGTCCAAGTTTCTTAATTTCAATGGCCTTGTTCACAAGACCTCCTTGTAGCTGTTTAAATCTTCCTACCGTACATAGTCGCATAAAGCAAACGTTCTCCCAATCTAGAGTTGGCTATATTCGATTAATGTTTAGGCAGTTGAATGTGAAATGAGCAACAAAACAAAAAAGCCCGCTTAAGTAGCGGGCTTTACAACGTTTGGTTCTATAAACTAGAAGTATACGTTTGCCCACCAAGAACTAGTCCAAGTGCGCCACCAAGCAAGATCTGATGAGTTTGCCTTATTAAGACAAACCGCAACTTTCGCTTTTTGGTTTTGGTTAAATTCTTGTAACATGGTGAACCTTAAATTACGTACTTTGTATTTGTGTACTAGTTAACTAGTGCGAGAGTAAAAAGTCAACCCCAAAACGGCATTAAAACGATAAAAATATGAGAATTGATTTACATAGTCACACCACTGCATCGGACGGTCGGTTAGAACCTAAAGATTTAGTGGAAAGGGCGCTGAGTTTTGATATCGAGGTTTTGGCGATCACTGATCACGATACGGTTGACGGTTTGGCGTTAGCTAAGCAATACGTTCAAGATAATAATTTGCCGATAAAAATCATCAATGGCATTGAGATATCGACCGTCTGGCAAAACAAAGACATTCATATTGTCGGCCTGAATATTGATCCGGAAAATGAACAATTATCTGCCCTCATAGAACAGCAGAAGCAGCATCGCATAACACGATCTGAGTTAATTGCAGAGCGACTACAAAAAGCAACTCGAGTAGGTGTGCTTGAAGAGGTAAGGCAAATCGCCGGTGATGCTCCAGTGACAAGAGCGCATTTCGCGAAATGGTTGGTAGATAATGGTTACGCAAAAACCATGCAAATGGTGTTTAAAAAATACCTAACGCGTAATAACCCAGGTTATGTACCACCGAATTGGTGTTCGATGAAGGATGCGGTTGATGCTATCCATGCGGCTGGTGGAATGGCGGTATTAGCGCATCCTGGCAGATATAAGTTGACAGCGAAGTGGATTAAGCGTCTTCTAGCAGCGTTTGTCGAAGCAGGTGGTGATGCGATGGAAGTTGCACAGCCACAGCAAGCGCAACAAGAAAGGCGCAACTTGGCTGATTATGCTATACAATACAAACTATTAGCCTCTCAAGGCAGTGATTTTCACTACCCATCACCGTGGATGGAGCTAGGAAGGAACCTATGGTTGCCTGCTGGCGTCGAACCAGTTTGGAAAGATTGGGGAATAGATCCTTCGTTGAATAATACTCAGTAATACGAAGTCGAGAACCCATAAAAATATAGAGCCGAGAGGCTCGATAATGAGGAATTACAATGAGCCAGTTTTTTTACGTTCACCCAGAAAACCCACAGGCTCGCTTGATTAATCAAGCAGTAGCAATCATTCGTAACGGCGGCGTTGTGGTTTACCCTACTGATTCAGGGTACGCACTTGGCTGTCAGTTGGAGAACAAACAAGCACTGGAACGAATCTGTCAGATTCGTCGTCTGGATGATAAGCATAACTTTACTTTACTGTGTCGTGATTTGTCGGAGCTTTCTCTCTATGCGCGAGTGGATAACTCTGCATTCCGACTGCTGAAAAATAACACACCAGGTCCTTACACCTTCATCTTCAAAGGCACAAAAGAAGTGCCGCGTCGTTTGATGAATGCAAAACGTAAGACCATCGGTATCCGTGTCCCAGACAATCAAATTGCCTTGGACTTGTTGGAAGCATTAGGTGAACCGATGATGTCTACGTCGTTGATTCTACCTGGCAGTGACGTAACAGAATCTGATCCAGAGGATATTCGCGATAAACTAGAACATGCGGTTGATGTGATTCTTAATGGCGGTTACCTAGGTGAACAACCTACGACTGTAATTGACTTTAGCGAAGGTGAACCTGTTGTAGTTCGTTTGGGATCAGGTGACCCTGCACCATTCGAATAGTAGACGCACCACCGCCAAACAAAATAGGAGGCATCGCGCCTCCTATTTTAGTTGTCATATCGAATATCTCATTGAACTTAACTGATTGAGGTTAAGCAAAATCGAAAATGTCGATACCATTTTGTTCTGCATAGTTGATGTATGCAGAGCTCACACCGTTTAGTGTCACTTCAACATTGTATTCATCACTTGAGAATACTGCCCAGCCACATTCATTGTAAGATAAAGTCAGATCATCCGCTGAATCCAAGAACGTATCTCGAATGCCATCGTTATCAGTGTCTCGGCCCATATCAAAGACAAGTTTGTCATGGAAAATATTAAAATCGACAATGTCGGCTTTGACATCAATATCGTTGGAAGATACTGGCTGATCAGGTACACCAATAGCCAGGCGGTTTGTAAGCACGAAGGTGTCGTCTCCACAGCCACCGCTCAGTACTGATTCACCATCACCAACAACGAGGGTGTCGTTACCCCAGCCACCACTCAAGTAGTTGTTGCCTGAATAATCAAAAATTGTGTCGTCGCCACAGCCACCAAAGAGTTTGTCGTTTCCTAATCCTCCGGATAGGAAATCGTTTCCAAAGCCGCCAGAAACAAAGTCGTTACCTCGGCCACCAAGCAAGGTATCATCTCCCCAGCCACCGAAGACAATATCATTACCTCCGTATCCTACAAACTTATCATCACCACAGAAGCCGAAGAAAATATCGGTTGTTTCAGAGCCTTTTGTGCCTGTCATATCGTCATCTTGAGATGTCCCAAAAATCCAATTTAGGTCGAGATTTAGCATAGACATTGTTCTATTCCTTTTTGTCTGATTTATGCCAATCGCCGAGAGTGCAGAGCGAACCTAGAGAGTCAGAGTACACGATAGCATTAGTGTTATTTTTTGATGTGAACTAATGACTTAAAGACAATTTTTGTCTTGCTACCCACGACCTTGTTTTGCTATGAGCGCTCATTGTCTGCGGTGATTGGTATTACTTAGCAGCAAACAGGGACGGCTTATTCTTCGTTGCTTTCTAGCAATATGAACAGTAAACACACCCCAAGTGGTTATTGTTGTAACCCTGACAATTTTATCAGGTACAGCGTGGTTAAAGTGGTTCAGGAAGACCGATATTAGTGGGATTCTCGTTGAGCAATGCCTGCATTAAGTAGTAAAAAAGTTGCAGAATAGGACAAATATTTCGGTCATTTTTGAAGTGAATTTTGGTGTGGAGAATGGCGCCGATTTAGCTTACATTAACTAAGAAAGTTACGTATAATGTCCGACCGAAAAATCCCACTGAAATGGGTAAATAGCAAAATGCAGACCAATCCTGGTCTAGACGTCTGTGAAGACGACACATAGGTAGATAAATGAGCGAAAAGTTACAAAAAGTATTAGCACGTGCTGGTCACGGTTCTCGTCGTGAGATTGAATCGTTAATTAAATCTGGTCGCGTTAGCGTGAACGGTGTAGTCGCTAAGCTTGGTGAAAGACTTGAAGACGAGAGCAGCGTAGTTCGTATCGATGGTCACATTGTCTCTGCAAAGATTCAAGAAGAAGTGATTTGTCGTGTACTTGCGTACTACAAACCTGAGGGTGAACTGTGTACTCGTCACGATCCAGAAGGTCGTCGTACTGTTTTTGATCGTCTGCCAAAAATTCGTGGCTCTCGTTGGATTTCAGTTGGTCGTCTGGATGCGAACACTTCTGGTCTTCTACTTTTCACAACGGATGGTGAACTGGCGAACCGCTTAATGCACCCAAGCCGCCAAGTTGAACGTGAATACTTAGTACGTGTGTTCGGTGAAGTAACTGAACAGAAAGTTCGTAATCTAGTAAAAGGTGTTGAACTGGAAGACGGTTTAGCTCGCTTTGAAGATGTTGTTTACGCGGGTGGTGAAGGCATGAACCACACGTTTTACGTTGTTATCAATGAAGGTCGTAACCGCGAAGTTCGTCGACTATGGGAATCGCAAGAGTGTACCGTTAGCCGTCTGAAACGTGTTCGTTACGGCGACATCTTCTTAGACAAGAAACTGCCTCGTGGCGGTTGGATGGAGCTTGACCTGAAAGAAGTAAACTACTTGCGTGAGCTTGTAGAGCTTCGTCCAGAGAAAGAAACCATGCTTGATCTGAACAAAGACAACACGTCACGCAAACGTGAGCGTGCACGCAGCCAAAAAATTCGTCGCGCAGTTAAGCGCCATGAAGAGCGTGTTAACACGCCAAAAGGTCGCAGCAACAACCCTTCTCGTCGTAAGCCGAAGAAGACTGCTGGTGACCAAGGCGCACGCAACAAGCATCGTTAATCGATAGCAAAACATCAGAAAGGCTTGCCAATTCGGCAAGCCTTTTTCTTATCTGTTACATAACAAAAGGATCTAAAGCCTATATAGAGCAGGGTGCTTTGTATAAACATATATCTCAGCTAGACGAAAACAACAGATAAAAAAATACCAGCACTAGGCTGGTATCTTTGTTCATGATGAAGAAACGTTAATCGCGTTTCCAAAGCATATGGCAGAACTTATGTTCAGGGTCTCGGCTGATTAGCATACGAGCAAATACGTCATCAAGAACGTCATTTTCCTCATTTACTAGGCCGATACGAACCTCTGCATATACTTCTTTGTCGATCTCGAAGCCAACATGTTCAACCCAGTCATCACCGGTTTCAACAAGTTCTGCGGCACCACGATCTTCAAATTGCGCAGTAAACAGAATCACGTCAGCAGGCTCTAGGTTATCTGGAGCCATCTCAAGGAAAATGTCGTACGCTGCGTCGATGACGTCGTCGTAAGAAATCAAATCAGACATGCTTATGCTCGGCTCATGTATTTACGTTCAGCTGTGTTAATGATAACACGGTCACCAGTTGCAATGTACTCAGGAACCTGGATGACAAGACCTGAAGCGAAGCGTGCTGGTTTAGTACGAGCAGATGCAGAAGCACCTTTGATTGAAGGGTCAGTTTCTTCAATCACTAGCTCAACAGAAGATGGTAGTTCAATACCCACTGCAGCACCGTTAACAAGGATAATGTGGATACCTTGTGTATCTTCGTTGATGAACAGCATGTCGTCTTCAACTTCATTGTGCTTGAATGTGTATTGTGAGTAGTCTTCGTTATCCATGAAGATGTGCTCATCGCCGTCAGCGTATGAGTACACAACTGCACGTTTGTTCATTTCTACCGTTTCAACAACGTCATCAGACTTGTAACGCTCATCTACACGTGCGCCCGTGTTTAGATCTGTACAACGCATTTTGTAGATTTTAGCGCCGCCACGACCGCCAGGAGTCGTTACTTCGATGTCTTTAACGAGAAGAGTTTTACCATTAGACTCGATTGCGAAGCCTTTTTTGATTTCACTTGCCTTTGGCATTGTATATTCCTATTCATACTTATTAAGCAAAACTCGGTGATTATAGCGCTAAGTTAGCCGCCTAGCATTAAAATTCATTGCAGAAATTTGTTGTTACTCCCATGACTAAACACCTGAATGGACTTGATTCGGTGAGTCGGCTAAGAGAACATATAGCCCAACTTCTTGAACCATCTGAGAACACGTTTTAAGTCATGTCTCTGCCTGTTATCGATCCTAAACAACCATTTCAACCAGAGTTTGCGCCTTTAATTAGGGAAGTCACCGCTTGTCTCAAAGGTGGATTGGGGCAAAACTTACACGGCGTTTATGTATACGGTAGTGTTGCTCGTAAAACAGCGATCGTTGGGAGGTCGAACTTAGACCTGGTTGTCGTTACTCAATCTTCCTTTGATCACAATCGCGCGACTTTGCTCAACACAATTAAGTGGCGTGCGCAGCAGAGTTACCCTCACGTTAATGGTGTATCGGTCCGTACAGCCTTAGTGAGCGAAGTAGCTAATTTAGATAGTATTTTCACTTGGGGCTTTATGCTTAAGCATTGCTGTGTCTGTGTTTATGGTGATGATCTAGCAGACTGTTTTGGTGATTACGTCCCAAGTTGGGAAATTGCTAAGCACTGGAATATGGATGTGGAAGATTGGATTACGGCTTATCGCAAAAAAATCGTACAAGCGAAGACGATAGAAGAGCAGGTGGCCGCCCAGCGCGTGATTGCTAAAAAGTTACTAAGAGCGTCATACTCTTTGGTGATGTATCGAGATAAACGTTGGTTTGATGACCCCGTAGAGTGTGGCAAGGTATTCTTAACTTATCATCCTGAAAAGCAGCTTGAGATCGAGCGGCTAGAAATTTTACTTTCTGGCCGGGGGATTCCCAAGCGTTCTGTTATCGGGCTAATTGATGCGTTTGGTGATTGGTTAGTCAAACAGTACCAGAAAACAGAGTTTCGTATCGGCTAAAACAACCCCATTTGTGGCGCTGAAAGCCTGTCAAAGTCCGTCCCAATGAAAGGGAGAATCGCATCTGCAACGGGTTTGAGTTGTTTATCAATGTAATGTTGATAATCAATCGGGCTATTGAGGTACTCATAAGGTTCAGGGCCGTTCACGGTAATAATGTATTCAATTCGTCCTTTGTTTTGATACTGTAATGGGCGGCCAAGCTTGGCATTTATCTCATCCGCTAAACGAGCTGCGCGCACTTGTGGCGGGACGTTCTTCTGATACTCATGCAGTTTTCTGCGCAGTCGCTTTTGATACACCAACTGTTCATCAAATTCACCGTTGTTAGTTTTCTCAACCATCTCTCGGACATAGTCGCTTGGATCTTCACCATGGAAAATCATGCTATAGAGTGTATTTTGAAATTTCTGAGCTAACGAGGTCCAGTCAGTACGGGCACTTTCTAACCCTTTAAATACAATCCGTTCTTGCTCTCCTTCACCGATTAAACCCGCATAGCGCTTTTTCGAGCCAGTTTCTGCGCCACGAATCGTTGGCATAAGGAATCTGCGATAATGGGTTTCATACTCGATTTCCAACATAGATGTTAGGTTGTACTCAGAACGCAGGTGTTCTTGCCACCAAGAGTTGATGTAATCAACTAATTGATTTCCAACAGCGTCAGCTTCTACTTGACTGTATGGTCGATTCAACGACACGAATGTGGAATCCGTATCGCCGTAAATCACTTGATATCCTTGCTCCTCAATCAGCACCTTAGTTTGCTTCATGATTTCATGTCCGCGCATGGTAATACTAGAAGCTAACCGAGTATCAAAGAAACGACATCCCGATGAGCCCAGTACGCCATAAAAGGAGTTCATGATGATTTTGATTGCCTGAGAAAAAGCTTTTTCATTGTTCTTCTTTGCAACATCACGTGCTGTCCAAAGCTTTTCAATCATTTCTGGTAAAAAGTGTTTCGTACGATGGAACTGCCCACCGCGAAAGCCAGGAACAGCCTCATTATCTTCTTTTCCAATATCGAGTAATAACCCCTCAACCAAACCCATAGGATCAATCAAGAAAGAGCGAATAATCGATGGATATAGACTCTTAAAATCCAATACTAAAACAGAATCATATAGGTTAGGGATGGAGTCCATCACGTAACCGCCGGGGCTCGCAATCCAATTTTCAGGGTGTAGGTTCGGAGCAACGTAGCCTGCTCGGTGTATCTGAGGCATGTATAGGTTTGTGAATGCTGCAACCGAACCGCCGACACGATCCAGTTCGACACCTGTGAGACGAGAGCGCTCTATTGAAAAGTCAAGCAGGTGAGTGTGATTGAAAATCTTATTCACTAACACGCAGTCTTGTAAATTATATTTAGCCAGCGATGGTTTGTCGGAGCGGTACATACGATTGATCTCATCCATACGGTCATGAACGTTGTGGATTTCTTTCCCTTCCCCTAAGAGTTCTTGAGATACAGACTCTAATGACCAAGACCGAAAGTGATAAGTCGCCGTTTTTAACGTATCGATACCGTCCATTACAACTCGCCCTGGAATGGAAATAAACCCTTGTTGGCTTTGAGATGAACTTCTGAAAAAGCTGGCTTGGTCTGCTCTACCAAGCATTAGCTTCATGTTGTGCCATTCTGCTCGTTTGTGTAGCAGACGAAAGTCAAAATCAATGACGTTCCAACCGACAATGACATCGGGGTCGAACTGTTTAAACCAAACGATGAGTGCTTCTAGAAGCGCTTTTTCATCCTTAACCCATTGTATCGGTGTCTCCGAAGGTTCTGGTTCTCCGATCATGATAACGCGGGAATCCATGACGCTGTCTAATCCGATTGAGTAAAGAATGCCTTTCTCAGAGCATTCTAGATCTAACGAGACAACGTTTAACTTCGGCTCATATTGCCCCGCACGGCATTTTGCGTTCTGGACGCGTTGGTAGCCATTGGTGCAAGTCACATTGCCTGTAAACTCGATACTGCCTTTGATAAAACGTTCCATTAGGTAGCGATCGGCGAGGCGAATATCACTTTCATACGTAGTGATATCTTTTTGAGCGAATGTGTCTTTGAGTGTGAGAGCGTCTCTGGTTACATTGGTATAGCAGGCAGCAAGAGGCGTATGTTCAAACGTTTTGAGATCCAAAAGGCGGATGTCGACGAATATGTTTTTTTCTCGTGCGAGTGTCTTTGCTTGCTCTGAGTGTTTCTGAGCGATGAAAAATACTGGCTTCTCACCATTAATAAGTAACTGAGTAGGACCTGCTTCTGTCGAAAGCCACAGCTCGATTTGAGTTTGACCTTTGATGTCTCGTGCCTGTCGAGTAAGCAGAAAGCCTTGTTGGATATTCAAATGTGAGAAACCTTAGAAAACTTGAAGAACGTTAGTTTAACACTAAGAACTGTAAAAATAACCAGTAAAGAAAGCGTCTCAAATTTTTGCTGGAATTAGTGATTACAAGTTAGTCTTTGGTGCAAGAGGGACAGTGTCATTTTAAGTTATAGCGTGTTTCTCTGGGCAATATGAAACCTAGTTACTTGATTTATTGTACTTAATGTTGTTAATTGTCTTTTCTTAGATTTCGGTTCTGCTCATCACGCTCTAAAATAATAGAGTGGTTTATGAATAAGTTCTTGCTAAAGTTTGCGTTTCAGCACATATTCATAGAAAGCAATTTTTTGTCGATTACGTTAGTATATAGGCAGTCATACTGATATCCACATTTAACAAATAATGGTTATGTGGGTGCAGAACCAATACAAAGTGTGGAGATACAAGTTTGATAAATGTTTTCCTTGTAGATGATCACGAGCTGGTTCGCACAGGGATACGACGTATTATTGAAGACGTCCGTGGAATGAACGTAGCAGGAGAAGCTGACAGCGGTGAAGATGCAGTAAAATGGTGTCGCAGTAATCATGCTGACGTCGTTTTAATGGACATGAACATGCCAGGAATTGGCGGCTTGGAAGCCACTAAAAAAATTCTTCGCGTGAATCCTGATGTGAAAATCATCGTACTTACCGTTCATACAGAAAACCCGTTTCCAACCAAGGTGATGCAGGCAGGTGCGTCTGGTTATTTAACCAAAGGTGCTGGCCCTGACGAAATGGTGAATGCGATTCGTGTAGTTAATAGTGGGCAGCGTTACATCTCGCCAGAGATTGCGCAGCAGATGGCATTGAGTCAATTTTCTCCAGCCTCTGAGAACCCTTTTAAAGACTTATCCGAGCGTGAATTGCAGATCATGCTTATGATCACCAAAGGCCAAAAGGTAACGGATATTTCTGAGCAACTTAATTTAAGTCCAAAGACAGTCAACAGCTATCGCTACCGACTCTTTAGTAAATTGGACATTAATGGTGACGTTGAGTTAACTCACTTAGCGATTCGCCACGGAATGCTGGACACCGAGACCCTTTAGCGTGAATCCTCCCTTCGATTCGGCTTCCTTTCTCAAGACAGTAACTAATCAGCCCGGCGTTTACAGAATGTACAACGCCGAAGCTGTTGTAATCTACGTAGGTAAAGCCAAAGACCTTAAAAAGCGCCTTTCAAGCTACTTTCGGAAAAAAGTAGACAGTGAGAAAACTCGCGCGCTTGTCAGTAATATCGCCAAAATAGACGTCACGGTGACTCACACTGAGACAGAAGCGCTGATCTTAGAGCATAACTACATCAAGCAGTATTTGCCGAAATACAATGTGTTGCTGCGAGATGATAAGTCTTACCCTTATATCTTTATTAGCGGTCATAAGCACCCACGGCTTTCTATCCACCGTGGCGCCAAGAAGCGCAAAGGTGAATATTTTGGCCCCTACCCAGATTCTGGTGCAGTAAGAGAAACATTGCATTTGCTGCAAAAGATATTTCCTGTGCGCCAGTGTGAAGACACTGTCTATTCCAACCGAACGCGCCCATGTTTGATGTACCAAATTGGTCGTTGTGCAGGACCATGCGTTAATACCATCATTTCTGATGAAGAATATGCAGAGTTGGTTGGCTTTGTGCGCATGTTTTTGCAAGGCAAAGATCAGCAAGTACTCAAACAACTGATCGAGAAAATGGAAGTTGCCAGTCAGCAATTGCGCTTTGAAGATGCCGCTAAATTTCGCGATCAAATCCAAGCGATTAGGCGTGTTCAAGAGCAGCAGTACGTCTCAGAAGACAGCATGGATGATATGGATGTACTCGGGTTTGCTCAGGAGAATGGTATCGCGTGTATCCATATCCTGATGATACGCCAAGGCAAAGTGCTTGGTAGCCGTAGCCATTTTCCGAAAATCCCACAAAATACAAGCCAGCAGGAAGTGTTCGATAGTTTTCTGACTCAATATTATTTGAGCCATAACGAAGCACGTACAATTCCTTCTCGTATTATTTTGAATCAAGAGTTGGCAGAAGATATTGCGCCAATACAGAAAGCGTTAAGTGAAGTGGCAGGCCGTAAGGTTCATTTTCATACGTCGCCAACTGGCTCTCGAGCAAGGTATCTCAAGCTTTCGAACACGAATGCACTAACGGCGATTACCACCAAAATCAATCACAAGATGACGATTAATCAGCGTTTTCATGCGCTTCGCGAAACATTGAAGTTGGAGTCTATAGCTCGAATGGAATGTTTTGATATCTCCCATACGATGGGGGAAAGCACGATTGCGTCATGTGTGGTGTTCAACAACGAAGGCCCCGTAAAGCAAGAGTATCGTCGCTACAACATTACTGGGATTACCGGTGGTGATGATTACGCAGCAATGGGACAAGCGTTGGAGCGTCGTTATTCGAAGCAATTGGACGTAGAGAAAATTCCCGACATCATCTTTATCGATGGCGGTAAAGGTCAGTTAAATCGTGCGCATGACATCATTTCGCAATATTGGGGGGATTGGCCAAAGCGTCCCATCATGATTGGTATTGCAAAAGGCGTTACTCGCAAACCAGGTTTAGAAACGCTGATTACAGTCGATGGGGAGGAGTTTCATTTACCAAGCGATGCTCCTGCGCTGCACCTTATCCAACATATTCGTGATGAAAGCCATAACCATGCTATAGCGGGGCACCGTGCTAAGCGAGGTAAAACCAGACGTACGAGTGCACTCGAAGGGATTGAGGGAATCGGCCCTAAACGACGTCAGGCGTTACTCAAGTACATGGGTGGGTTACAAGAACTTAAACGTGCAAGTGTCGAAGAAATCGCCAAAGTACCGGGAATAAGTCACTCTTTAGCAGAAATTATTTTCCAAGCATTGAAACAATAAGGAAAATCGCGCAACATTAAGCCGCAATGTGTAAGAGAATAATAAAATGCGTTTGAATATCCCGAACATTCTGTCTCTTCTTAGACTGTTCCTAATCCCTGTTTTTGTGGTTGTCTTTTATCTACCTTATTCATGGGCACCGTTTGCAGCAGCAATGGTGTTTTGGGTAGCGGGTTTTACTGACTGGCTTGACGGCATGTTGGCCCGTAAACTTGGCCAAACTTCTCGTTTTGGCGCGTTTATTGATCCTGTCGCTGATAAAGTGCTAGTGGCAACGGCATTGATTCTAATCACGGAACATTATCATTCAATTTGGGTGACCATTCCTGCGGTAACGATGATTGCGCGAGAAATCATTATCTCAGCATTGCGAGAATGGATGGCTGAAATCGGTAAGCGAGCGAGTGTTGCGGTATCTTGGGTTGGCAAAGTAAAAACTGTTTCGCAAATGTTCGCCTTATGGGTGTTGATATGGCGTTACGATGAATGGATGGTTTGGCTAGGCTTTGCGGCCTTGTATGTGGCAACTTTCTTGACATATTGGTCAATGATTCAATATTTGGCTGCTGCGAAAGACGATCTGTTGAATGAAGAGCACCATTAAATTCTGATGTTAGAAAGCAGGCTTAATAGCCTGCTTTTTTGTATCTAAGACAATCTACAGCATTTTTTGGCTTCTCTCGCTTTTCAATGCTTGCTAACGGCCATGTTTGCAATTTGTATCTGGGGCTTTTGCTTCGATAGAGTTCTATTTGTGATCTAAGTCTTGTTTTTGTCCTTGGAGAGTCTTAGAGAGGCGAGTCTTCTGATTATTAATACTTCAATGCACGCAACGCACGGCCAGCAGTGTAAGGCGTAGCCAAAGTTTTATGATAAACAAGTGTATTTAAGCGATTTTTAGTATTAAAACTAAGCAATCCATCGTCTTTCGCACAAATTCTAGTCAAACGATTTAAAAAAATAAAAATAGTGTTGACTCGATCGCTCGAATCCGTAGAATGCATCCCGTACCCAAGAGAGCACGGCTCAAAAGGGTGGTGAAAAAGCTTAGCTTTATTCACAAATGAGGCGCCTTGGCAGAGTGGCTATGCAGCGGATTGCAAATCCGTGGACCTCGGTTCGACTCCGGGAGGCGCCTCCATTATTCTTTTGAGAGCGAATGGCTTTCGAGAAAAAAATGCGACACTAGCTCAGTTGGTAGAGCGCAACCTTGCCAAGGTTGAGGTCACGAGTTCGAACCTCGTGTGTCGCTCCAAATTTTATTGATATGGCATTTAGCGGTATCAGATGGTGTTTTACTTTTCTGTAAAGGCATCACAAAGAATATTTGTGTGCCCTGGTGGTGGAATTGGTAGACACAAGGGATTTAAAATCCCTCGACGTTCGCGTTGTGCCGGTTCAAGTCCGGCCCGGGGCACCATCTCATATTAAATGCGACACTAGCTCAGTTGGTAGAGCGCAACCTTGCCAAGGTTGAGGTCACGAGTTCGAACCTCGTGTGTCGCTCCAGATTTAAGGCCTAACATGAAAATGTTAGGCCTTTTTCGTATTTTTTGAAAATCTCAAACTTCTTTTCTGTCACAGACTTCGTTAAGTAACGAACCCTTTGTCTCATTGACTCAAGTGATTGTTCATTCTGCCATTGCAATGCATCTTAGCCATTCCTACTAGTCTATGTTTAAACCATCACTTGTGGAGAATAACCACTCTTGCTCCAGGCAAAGCTGTGACGAGAATGCTATCTTTTTAAATGTTCCGGATATAGAAAGGAATGTTTTACGATTAAGCAGCACAACCTTAAACCTCTGTTGGATGAGGTGATGATATCTCAAGAATATTTGTTTAAATAACAGCTGTTTGAGAGAAGCAGAAAAGCATAGCTCATGAATATGAACATGTGAGTTGCAATGGGGTATGTTTTGTTGTGATTTACATCACTGTTACTAATATGAAAAATCGTTGCCAGAAGATTTTATTTTGTGATAAATTCGCGCGCAATCTCGGAGCGTAATTAACAACGTTTGATCTCTGGGGGATACGCGTAGTGACCATTCAAGCTGATTGTGACACTGCGTAGGGTAGGTATCGGCAAAGCCTTTTGTCGATAGACGGGATACTAATGCTGTAAACGCGGCATATTAATGGGAAACCCAACATTGAAACCTTTGAATAAACACACACTAATCAGCTTCATACTGCCGAAATGTCCTGTTTTACAAAACGGGTGCATTACAGAACCTTGATTAATCCCTTTTACATATAAAGTCGCGAGTATCGTGGCGGATGATCTGTATTTGTCATTTATGCACTGACAAATGCGGAGGGGTATTCACACCTCCTGTAATTTCATTCTAATGATTTTAATACAGGATACAGAATTATTATAATTCAAGGGATTATGTAGTATGAGCACTGCCTTTGAAGTCGATAGCAATATCGCAAACATTTTTTCGTCCCAGGTTCCTATCGTTGAGGGAACGTATGACTTAACGCCAGATCAAGTATTGATTGATCAGGCTGAGCATGAATCTGAAGTACGTTCTTATCCACGTCGTTTGCCGATCGCAATTAAACAAGCCTTTGGGTGCTTGGTTGAAGATACGCGTGGACAGATCTTTCTAGACTGCCTTGCGGGGGCTGGCACTCTAGCTTTGGGGTATAACCATCCTGAAATAAACCAAGCGCTGAAAGAACAATTAGATTCAGGACTGCCATATCAGACGCTAGATATTGCAACATCAGCAAAAACGACGTTTATTCAATCCGTTAAGTCTTTTCTTCCTCAAGAGTTAAGCGAGAACAGCGTTATCCAATTTTGTGGCCCGTCTGGAGCTGATGCGGTTGAAGCTGCTATCAAGCTCGCGAAACAGACTACCGGTCGCAACACTATGTTTGCCTTCCGTGGCGCATACCATGGTATGACTAATGGTACGATGGGGATGATGGGTAACTTAGGCACGAAAGCTCGTCGAACTGGTTTGATGTCGGATGTGCACTTTATGCCTTTCCCATACAACCTGCGTTGTCCTTTTGGGCTTGGCGGTGATGAAGGTGCGAAAGCAAGTATTCGTTATATCGATCGTCTTTTAAACGATGATGAGTCAGGCATTATGAAGCCTGCCGCGATTATCGTGGAGCCAGTGCAAGGTGAGGGTGGTGTTGTTCCTGCGCCAGCATTCTGGCTACGAGAGTTACGTCGTATTTGTGATGAACACGGTATCTTACTGATCTTCGATGAGATCCAGTGTGGTGTTGGTAAAACTGGCTACAATTTCGCGTTCGAAGAGTCGGGCATTGTTCCAGATATTCTGTGTTTATCAAAAGCAATTGGTGGTGGTTTACCAATGTCGCTATTGGTTATCAACAAGCAACATGATACATGGAAGCCGGGCGAGCACACAGGTACATTTCGTGGTAACCAGCTAGCTATGGTCTCTGGTGCGAAAGCATTAGAAATTATCCAGCGTGATAACCTTGTTGAGCATGCCAATGTTGCGGGTCAGTACCTGCGCTACGGCCTTGAAAGTATTCAAAAGCGTGTGAACTGTATCGCAGAGGTTCGTGGCAAAGGTTTGATGCTAGGCGTGGAGATTAAAACTCCAAACGGTGAACTCAATAAATTTGGTGAACCTCAAGCGGATAGTGAACTCACACTGTCTATTCAACGCGCAGCACTCGAGCGTGGCTTGATCGTTGAGAAAGGTGGACGCGAAGGCGCAGTAATTCGTTTCCTTCCTCCTCTTATCATCTCGTTTGAACAAATCGACTTTGCTTTACGTGTATTTGAAGACGCGATTTTAGCCGCTGGCGGTAGTCACATCGAAACTCAGCCACAAGATGAATGGAAGAAGCATTTCATCCACACTGGAGAGATGGGCAGCAATGAATTTGCTTCGGTGATGAATCACACTACTACGGCAATGAAGTCAGTGTTTGAACAAGTGACTGCACCGTATTCAGGTATGGATCCAAAAGCATTGGAAGCAGCGATTCACGACGTTGATCTTGATAATGGAAATGCGCCTCTTAAATCCGTTATCGACGATGCTGCTGATCTGGTCGCGAAAAACGCAATTTTTACTCAACATCCAGATTGTATTGCTCACCTGCATACTCCACCGTTGATGCCAGCGATTGCGGCAGAGGCAATGATTGCGGCTTTGAACCAGTCGATGGACTCATGGGATCAAGCTTCATCAGCGACTTATGTTGAACAGAAAGTTGTGAACTGGCTATGCGATAAATATGAGTTAGGTGAAAAAGCGGACGGTATCTTCACGAGCGGCGGCACGCAAAGTAACCAAATGGGTTTGATGCTTGCGCGAGATTGGATTGCTGACAAACTCAGTGCACACTCAATTCAAAAGCTTGGCCTTCCTGAATACGCAGACAAGCTACGTATTGTATGTTCGAAAAAATCCCACTTCACGGTTCAAAAATCAGCGTCTTGGATGGGATTGGGTGAAAAAGCGGTCATGACCGTCGATGCTAATGCCGATGGAACGATGGATGTCACTAAGTTAGACGAAGTTCTCAATCAGGCCAAAGCAGAAGGTTTAATCCCATTTGCCATTGTTGGCACAGCGGGTACAACGGATCACGGTGCTATTGATGACTTAGACTTTATCGCCGATATGGCAGCGAAACATGACATGTGGATGCACGTCGACGGTGCATACGGTGGAGCTCTGATTCTAAGTAGCCAAAAAACACGTCTGAAAGGTTGTGAGCGTGCACATTCCATCAGCGTAGACTTCCATAAGCTGTTTTACCAAACCATCAGTTGTGGTGCGCTATTGGTAAACGACAAGTCTAACTTTAAATTCCTGCTTCACCATGCAGACTACTTGAACCGCGAACACGACGAACTACCGAACTTGGTGGATAAGTCTATTGCGACAACTAAGCGTTTTGATGCGCTCAAAGTGTTTATGACGATGCAAAGCGTAGGGCCAAAAGCACTAGGCGATATGTATGATCATTTGCTTGAACAGACGCTTGAAGTGGCGGACATGATTCGAGATAACAAACACTTTGAGTTGTTGGCTGAACCATCACTATCTACGGTTCTGTTCCGAGCGACACATGAATCAGCGGATCTTGATGAACTGAACAAAACGTTGCGCTTAGAAGCGTTAACACGCGGTATCGCGGTATTGGGTGAAACCATTGTCGACGATAAAACTGCATTGAAATTTACGATTTTGAACCCGTGTCTGACGACGGCGGACTTTGAATCTTTGCTCTCAAAAATCAATACGCTAGCGGCAGAGCTAGTTTAACAAAGGTAACGGAAAACTATGGCAATTCTACAGATTGGTGCAGGCGGCGTTGGCTGGGTAGTTGCACATAAAGCAGCACAAAACAACGACGTTCTGGGTGATATCACAATCGCATCACGTACCGTAGGTAAGTGTGAGAAAATCATCGAATCGATTCAGAAGAAAAACAATCTGAAAGATTCAACTAAGAAATTAGAAGCGCGAGCGGTAAACGCGGACGACGTAGATTCTTTAGTTGCTTTAATTAAAGAAGTACAACCTGACTTAGTGATCAACGCAGGTCCTCCTTGGGTGAACATGTCTATTATGGAAGCATGTTACCAAGCTAAAGTGTCATACCTTGATACATCTGTTGCGGTTGACTTGTGCTCTGAAGGCCAACAAGTACCTCAAGCTTACGATTGGCAGTGGGGCTACCGTGAGAAGTTTGAAGAAGCGGGCATTACAGGTATTCTTGGTGCTGGTTTCGATCCGGGCGTAGTATCGGTGTTTGCCGCATACGCAGTGAAGCATCTGTTCGATGAAATCGATACTATCGACGTAATGGATGTAAACGCAGGCGACCACGGTAAGAAGTTCGCAACTAACTTTGATCCAGAAACGAACATGCTTGAGATTCAAGGCGATTCGTTCTACTGGGAAAACGGCGAGTGGAAACAAGTACCTTGTCACTCACGTATGCTTGAGTTCGAATTCCCGAATTGTGGCTCACACAAAGTGTACTCAATGGCGCACGACGAAGTTCGATCTATGCAAGAGTTCATCCCGGCGAAACGCATCGAATTCTGGATGGGCTTTGGTGACCGTTACCTAAACTACTTCAACGTGATGCGCGACATCGGTCTACTCAGCCCAGATCCACTAACGCTTCACGACGGTACGGTTGTTCAACCTTTGCACGTGCTAAAAGCACTACTACCAGATCCAACATCTCTCGCACCAGGCTACACTGGCCTAACGTGTATCGGTACTTGGGTTCAAGGTAAAAAAGATGGTAAAGAGCGCAGTGTATTTATTTACAACAACGCTGATCACGAAGTCGCATACGAAGATGTTGAACACCAAGCTATCTCATACACCACTGGCGTACCTGCGATCACTGCTGCTTTGCAGTTCTTCCGTGGCAAATGGGCAGACAAAGGCGTGTTCAACATGGAGCAGCTAGATCCTGACCCATTCCTAGAAACCATGCCATCTATTGGTCTAGATTGGCATGTTCAAGAACTGGAGCCAGGACAACCTGTTATCCATAAATTGAAGTAAGAATTTAGCGACTCTTATTTGTACGTTTAAGCCGATGCACTTGCGTCGGCTTTGTTCGATTTTATAGTGTCTTTGCTAAGGCGAAGGGACGTAAGGTATCAAAATGCAACAAAACGAACTAAAAACGCCATACTTCATGATCAATGAAGACAAGCTGATTGAGAATCTAGAGAAAGCAAAACAGCTAAAAGACATCTCTGGTGTGAAGCTTGTATTAGCACTGAAGTGCTTCTCAACATGGGGTGTATTCGACATCATCAAGCCTTACCTAGACGGAACAACAAGTTCTGGCCCGTTTGAAGTGAAGCTTGGCTACGAAACGTTCGGTGGTGAGACACACGCATACAGTGTGGGTTACAGCGAAGATGACGTTCGCGATGTGGCGGACATCTGTGACAAGATGATCTTTAACTCTCAGTCACAGCTAGCGGCTTATCGTCATATTGTCGAAGGTAAAGCATCGATTGGCTTGCGCCTAAACCCAGGTGTGAGCTATGCAGGGCAAGACTTAGCAAACCCAGCGCGTCAATTCTCTCGTCTTGGGGTTCAGGCTGATCACATCAAACCGGAAATTTTTGATGGTATTGATGGCGTAATGTTCCACATGAACTGTGAGAACAAAGACGTAGATGCGTTTATCGGCTTACTCGATGCTATTTCAGATCAGTTTGGCGAGTACCTAGATAAGCTGGACTGGGTGAGCATGGGCGGCGGCGTGTTCTTCACATGGCCGGGGTACGATATCGAGAAGTTGGGGTTAGCACTTAAAGCGTTCTCAGAGAAACACGGCGTACAAATGTATTTAGAGCCGGGTGAAGCGATAATTACTAAGACCACTGATCTCGTTGTAACAGTGGTTGATATTGTAGAGAACGTAAAGAAGACGGCGATTGTCGATTCGGCCACAGAAGCTCACCGCTTAGATACGTTGATCTACAATGAGCCAGCGTCAATCCTTGAAGCATCTGAAAATGGTGAACATGAGTATGTGATCGGCTCGTGCTCTTGTTTGGCTGGTGACCAGTTCTGCGTGGCGAACTTCGAACAGCCTCTAGAGATAGGACAGCGTCTGCATATTCTAGATAGTGCCGGTTACACCATGGTGAAACTAAACTGGTTTAACGGTCTACGTATGCCGTCGGTCTACTGTGAACGCTCGAATGGTGACATTCAAAAACTGAATGAATTTGACTACTCTGATTTCAAACGTTCACTGTCTCAGTGGTCAGTGAAATAAAACGTATTGAGTATTAGAACGACAAAGAGCAGCTGAATTGCTGCTCTTTTTATTGGGGAAGCGTTAAAGGTATGCAGTTAGCTTTCTACAATTACACGAGTGTCTTCACTCAGAGATTCTAACTCATTGGCTATGTCTTCAATTTCTAGCTCGCTAGGTAGTTTTATCGCCATTTTAGCGCTGAATAAGCTAGAGCTTACCCCTCCGCCTCCAGCAATGAATACACGCTGACAATCCATATCTAAAATTGAGATACCTTGATTATCGAGAACGTGAGTAATTTCATTCACAATACCCGCTCTATCGTTGGCATCTAAACGAAGTTGGAAGATAGTCTCTTCACGATATGAATGAGGTTCAGAGTCGACGAACCTAACAACAAGAGTCTGACAAGAAGAGAACGCCTGTTTAACGATGTCGGCATTTTCTCTTGGAAGCTCTACTTTGATGACACCTGCAACTTGGTCTTCGATAAAGTTTACTTTGCTGATCAGCCATTTCCCGCCGTTTTCGTGTGTGATTGCAGCGAGCTCTTTAATCGTGGCGGGTGACGCTTGTCCGACAAAATTAACAATAAATACGGTGTTCATAATGTCCCCTCCTGGAATCAAGGTTTGGACGCAGTACGAATAAACGTGCTACTTAAGTTATTGGAATAAATCCTTTTATTTAGTGTAGGTGCTAAGGGCGGGTAATGTTTGATGAAAGTCAATTTTTAACACTAATTCGTGATGCAAATAATTAAAACAATGTTCAGAGCACAAAAAAACAGCCATCGTAAGGCTGCTTTTTACCGAGTATCAACTTAGGATTAGAAGGTTACTTTTAACTCGACACCATAAAATTGACTGTCATAGTTTGCGCCTGCGTCCATGGCGAATTTTGCAACATCTTGGTTTCCAAACCAAGGTGATGAATTGAATTGTAGTTCTGCACTACCGCCCCATGCATCAGTTACCCAATAATGAATATGTCCAACAGGGTTTAAGAAGAAGAGCGAAACATCACCTGCGGTTTCAGAGCCCATAACTTCGCCGCCGTTTGCAATAATGTCTTGCTCAGCCGTTAACATCATTTCACCAACAACAGCACCAAAGAATGGTGTGATAAAAATATCCTGCCAAGATGGTACTTCTGCGAACGCCTCCACGCCATACTCCCAAAAGAACGTCGACATAGTTGCGGAGTACAAAAACGACTGAAATTCATTATAGCCAGCGTGACGTGCTGCCGTGTAGTAAACGCCGCCAAAATATGGGTGCATGATGTAGTTGAGGACATGTTCATCGCGATCCCAAACGGGGCCGTCAGAGACATTATCTTTCCACTTTTGCCCCAACTTACTCATGTCTCGGTCTTCTTCGTCCCATTTGGTGATACTTTCTGGAAGAAAAGTCATCATGCCTACGGTCGCGATACTGAGACCTAGAATGGTGTAGGTTTGACCCATCAGGTAATCCCAGTCTTTATCTTGAGGGATGATGAGATGTTTAGGCTGAAGCCCTGCGTCAAGGTTTAGCGAATCATCATTATTCTGTTCATACATAACACCGCGATTTTGAGCCTCGAAGGTGTACAGAGTCGTCGTTTCGCAGTAACCTGACAAGCAATCAGGTGTGTAAGAAAACTCTGTATGACGGCTTAGGTCATAGTGACTTGCGTGCGCAAGCGCTGACGAAGCCAAGCAAAGGCCTGTTAGAGTCGTCTTGAACATGGATGATTTTGACACAAAGGTCTCCGAGTTAATGGTGTATGTTCGGGCTCGTAATTATCCCTCAAAACATCAATCATTTAAACACTTGACCCTTATTTAGTCCCAACAAACCTCGGCGAGATTTGTCCAAATAAAAAGAAAAATAAGCGCTATAACGAAAATAGGATTGTGCTTACGTTCAGGAGTCAGTTGTGAAAATAGCAATGCTTAGTACTGGTGAGGAAGTCCTCCACGGTGATATTGTTGATACTAATGCGGCATGGTTGTCTAGCCTGTTTTATCAACATGGATTTGGCTTAACAAAGCGCTCAACGGTTGGTGATAGCCTATCGAGTTTGGTTGAAGAGTTTTTAATGCTCAGCTTTAACAACGATGTGGTTATTGTTAATGGTGGTTTAGGCCCTACAACGGATGACATGAGTGCTGCCGCCGCCGCGAGAGCCGCCGATTGTAAACTGGTGCTATTCCAAGAGTGGTTGCAGCATCTAGAAAGTTTGTATGCTCGACGTGGCATCCCTATGCCGGACAGTAATTTAAAGCAAGCAATGCTGCCAGAAACGGCAGAGATATTGGACAACCCGATAGGCACTGCTTGCGGTTTCAAAATGCTGATTAATGATGCCATTTTTTATTTCACACCGGGTGTACCAAGTGAATTTAAGCTCATGGCAGAGACGCAAATTCTTCCCGATCTGAGAAGAGTGTTTCCCGATGTTCAAGGTTCATGTTGTAGTCGAATCTACACGTTTGGTCTATCTGAATCCGGTATTTCAGATAAGCTAGATCAGCTAAAACTTCCTCAAGGCTATGAGCTAGGGTATCGCTCTTACTTGCCTTTTATTGAAGTGAAACTTTTTGGTCCTTCAGATCAGCTTGAACAGCGTTTGAAACTCGTACAGATAATTAATAAACACCTTGAGAGTAATACCGTTAGTATTGATTTACCTATGGTTGAAAATGTCGGCCAGTTGTTGGTCGATAAAGGACTAACAGTGTCGACCTCCGAAAAAAGTAGCGGAGGATACTTAACGTACTGGCTAAACGGTGATGAAAACGCTGAAAAGCAACTAGGGCATGGTTGGATACTACCGAGCCTGACTCAAGCGATGGCCAACAGCGGAGATCCATTAGCAGAAACGTTTGCTCTGGCTGGTGCTACGCGAGAGAAGTGTGGGACGGATTTATCACTCGTTACTGGCCATATTGAAGAGGGTTTTTTTTCCGTCGCTTTATCGACACCGTCAGGCGAGTGGGGAGCGTTATATAAACTCTCGAAAAAGTATCAGCGCAGTGATCAAGTTAAAGTGATCAGCACGGCAGCTCTAGACTTGTTGCGTCGCTACCTAGAACGTAAACCGATGTTTGCGCATTATGCATTTTTAGAGAAAGTTAAAGAGATGCACCTCCCGAGCAGTGCTTTATAACCAAAGCTCTATACAGTAGTCTGAGAGACAAAACACAGAGACAAAAAAGCCAAGGTGATTGCCTTGGCTTTTGCATTTTATACCGTCGAGTCAACGTTATGCGCGCTGCTTTTCTTTCATCGCGTAGTTAACGCCGCTAAGTGACAAATCTGATTTTGCTTTACAGATACAAGGTAATATTTCATCACTTTGTGTGTAAGCCATGGCAAAACCAACATACTCCACTTCACCAGACTCCAATTTGCAGCGACAGGCGCCGCAGTGCCCATCACGGCAGTTGTATTCTGGTAATAGGCCAGCTTGCTCCATTGTTTCCAAAATCGTATTGGAAGGGTTGGATTCAATGCTGATCAGTTTGTTGATTTTGAGTGTTGCCATTACAGCTCGAATCCTTCGAAGTCATCTGCGCGAACTTCATTGTCAATTTGACCCACAAGGTAAGAAGAGATTTCTGCTTCTTGAGGCGCAACTTGAACGTTATCTGAAGACAACCAAGCGTTAATCCATGGAATTGGGTTGGTTGTTGCTTCTGGATACGCTGCTGGTAGACCTACCGCTTGCATACGAATATTTGTGATGTATTCAACGTATTGGCTTAGGATGTCTTTGTTTAGACCGATCATAGAGCCATCTTTGAATAGATACTCTGCCCACTCTTTTTCTTGCTCAGCCGCTTCTTTGAATAGGTCAAAACAGTCCTGTTTTGCCTCTTCTGCGATTTGCATGAAAGTGAAGTCATCTTGACCGTTACGTAGCAGGTTGATCATGTGCTGCGTGCCGTTTAAGTGAAGTGCTTCGTCACGAGCGATCAGCTTGATGATTTTCGCGTTACCTTCCATTAGTTCGCGTTCTGCGAAAGCGAAAGAACATGCGAAACTGACGTAAAAACGAATAGCTTCTAATGCGTTAACAGACATCAAACAGATGTACAGCTTCTTCTTAAGATCGTACAGACTAACCTTAACCGTTTCACCGTTAAGGACATGCTCACCTTCACCGTAGCGATGGTAATCATTCGTCGCTTGAATCAAATCGTCGTAGTAGTGCGCGATGTCTTTTGCACGCTTCAGAATGTGCTCGTTCTCAACGATATCATCAAACACTACAGCAGGATCGTTCACGATGTTACGAATAATGTGTGTGTAAGAACGAGAGTGAATCGTTTCAGAGAAAGACCAAGTCTCAATCCAAGTCTCTAGTTCTGGTAGAGACACAAGCGGCAGCAGTGCCACGTTAGGGCTGCGGCCTTGGATAGAGTCAAGAAGCGTTTGGTACTTCAAGTTAGAGATGAAGATGTGCTTCTCGTGATCTGGCAGTTTGTTGTAATCGATACGGTCGCTAGATACGTCTACTTCTTCTGGACGCCAGAAGAAAGAAAGTTGTTTCTCGATAAGTTTTTCGAAAATCTCAAACTTTTGTTGGTCGTAACGTGCAACGTTTACTGATTGACCTAGGAACATAGGTTCCTTCAATTGGTCATTCTTTTTTTGGTTAAAAGTACTGTAAGCCATAATGCCTCAATTCCTTTTAAACCTCCCCGTAAGGGGGAGGTTATCGATAGTCTGTCTTTACGGGTTCGCTAGGTACGGGAAGATTAAATCTTACAACCGCCGCCAGCACAATCGTCATCTTGTGGTTGAACAGCGTCTTTCTGTTCATCTTTCGCGCCATCACGAGTGTTGTGGTAGTAAAGCGTTTTCACACCAAACTTATACGCTGTTAGCAGGTCTTGAAGTAGTTTCTTCATTGGAACCTTGCCAGTCTCGTAACGTGACGGGTCGTAGTTAGTATTAGCAGAGATAGCTTGGTCAACAAACTTCTGCATAATACCCACAAGGTGTAGATAACCGTCGTTCGAACCGATATTCCAAAGCAGTTCATAGCTGTCTTTAAGTTCTGTGAACTCTGGTACAACTTGCTTCAGGATACCGTCTTTCGAAGCTTTTACTGAAACGTAACCACGTGGTGGCTCAATACCGTTAGTTGCGTTTGAAATCTGAGAAGAAGTCTCAGAAGGCATTAGTGCAGTCAGTGTTGAGTTACGTAGGCCGTGCTCCATAATTTCTTTACGTAGGCTGTCCCAGTCGTAGTGCAGCGCTTCGTCACAAATTAGATCGATATCTTTCTTATACGTATCAATCGGCAGTAAGCCTTTCGCGTAGTTCGTCTCGTCGAATGAAGGACACTTACCTTGCTCTTTCGCCAGTGCTACAGATGCTTTCAATAGGTAGTACTGCATTGCTTCGAACGTACGGTGAGTTAGGCCGTTCGCGCTACCGTCAGAGTATTTCACGCCATTCTTCGCTAAGTAGTAAGCAAAGTTAATCACACCAACACCTAGCGTACGACGGTTCATAGTCGATTTGTATGCCGCTGGTAGAGGGTAATCTTGGTAATCAAGCAGTGCATCTAACGCACGAACAACAAGATCGGATAGCTCTTCGAAATCATCTAGAGACTTGATAGCACCTAAGTTGAATGCAGAAAGCGTACACAGTGCGATCTCGCCTGAGTCATCTTCAACGTTAGTTAATGGTTTCGTTGGCAGTGCGATTTCTAAACATAGGTTCGACTGACGAACTGGAGCGACTTCAGAATCAAATGGGCTGTGAGTATTACAGTGGTCCACGTTCTGGATGTAGATACGACCCGTTGATGCACGCTCTTGCATTAGCAGAGTGAACATTTCAATCGCTTTAACCGTTTCTTTCTTGATTGAAGGATCGTTCTCGTACTTCACGTATAGACGCTCAAACTCTTCTTGGTTTTCGAAGAATGCGTCGTACAGACCAGGTACATCAGATGGTGAGAATAGCGTAATATTGCCGCCTTCAACTAAACGTTGGTACATCAGTTTGTTTAACTGAACACCGTAGTCCATGTGACGAACACGGTTTTCTTCAACACCACGGTTGTTCTTAAGTACCATTAGTGAGCGTGCTTCACCGTGCCACATTGGGTAGAACACAGTAGCTGCGCCACCACGTACACCACCTTGTGAACAACATTTTACTGCTGTTTGGAAGTACTTGTAGAACGGAATACAACCAGTGTGGAATGCTTCACCACCGCGAATCTCTGAGCCTAATGCACGGATACGACCTGCGTTGATACCAATACCAGCGCGCTGAGATACGTAACGAACAATTGAGCTTGCTGTTGCGTTAATAGAATCAAGACTGTCGCCACACTCGATCAGAACACATGAGCTGAACTGGCGAGTAGGGGTACGCACGCCAGACATAATTGGCGTAGGTAGAGAAATCTTAAATGTCGATGTCGCATCGTAGAAACGTTTGATGTAATCAAGACGTGTCGCTTTTGGATATTTCGCAAATAAGCACGCTGCTACAAGGATGTATAAGAACTGAGCACTTTCGTAAATTTGGCCCGTAACACGGTTCTGTACGAAGTACTTACCCTCTAGCTGCTTAACTGCCGCGTATGAGAAATTTAGGTCGCGTTTATGGTCGAGGTACGCATCAAGTTCGTCGAGTTCTGCTTTTGTGTAGTCTTCTAGAATATGTTGATCGTACTTACCCATATCGACGAGGCGAGACACGTGATCATAAAGCGTTGGTGGCTCGTATTGGCCATACGCTTTTTTACGCAGATGGAATACCGCTAGGCGAGCAGCTAGGTATTGGTAATCCGGAGTCTCTTCAGAGATCAGGTCTGCCGCAGACTTGATGATTGTCTCGTGAATATCTGTCGTTGTGATGCCGTCGTAAAACTGGATGTGAGCGCGAAGTTCTACTTGAGAAACCGAAACATTATCTAGACCTTCTGCAGCCCAAGTGATAACGCGGTGGATTTTATCCAGATCGATACTTTCTTTACGGCCATCACGCTTGGTGACGGTAAGTTGTTGGTTCATTCTGCTTTATTTCCCTAAGAAAACTGATAAAAGCCGTATTTTTGTTTGTTTATGTGCAATATGAGTAAAGCTTGCGGCGGCTTTGTGATCAAAGTCTATCTATATATTGTCGCTTAAACACAACATATAGGGGTTCATTTGTTTGCGGGTTACAAGATAGTGCTATTACACTGATTTATCAAGGTACAGATCGGGGATGACTTGTGGATAACTGACAAAATGAAAAAAATCAGTAAGTGAACACTAACCGATGAGAAAAGGGCAGACTTGAATGGTTAAAAGTACGGTTTCGAGATCGGTTTAGAAATAACCGCATGCAAAAATATTTTCCTTGATCTTTGGCCGTTTTTATCTACGAAAAATGGCTTGGTCAAAATGGAATCTAGAGCACGAATTTTAGCCATAAAAAGACAAAAAAAGCGGCAACTTTGTGCTACCGCTTCCGATTCATTTTCTTTAAAAAATGTCAATCACAAAACTCATTTTTTAACTTAATAGCGTTCAGTATTTTTTAGTATGAACGATGTAGTTTACATCTACATTACGACCGAGTTTGTAGCTATCATTTAGAGGGTTGTAATGAAGCCCAGTAATGCCCATTTCCGTCAGGTCAGTTTGGTCTATCATCTTCATCATTTCGGCTGGCTTGATAAACTTATCGTGCTCATGAGTGCCTTCAGGAACAATCTTAAGAAGCTTCTCAGCACCGACAATAGCAAATAAGTACGACTTAATGTTTCGGTTCAAAGTTGAGAAAAACACGTGACCACCGGGTTTGACTAGCGCAGCACAAGAGCGGATAACGGAGAGAGGATCTGGAACGTGTTCAAGCATCTCCATACAAGTCACGACATCGTAAGTTCCTGCGTTTTCTATAGCGTGGTCTTCTATTGTGCTCTGAATGTAGGTCAGTTGAGTGCCTGTTTCTAATGCATGTAGTCGCGCGACTTCTAATGGTTCTTTACCCATATCAAGCCCCGTCACAATAGCGCCTTCTTTTGCCATGCTTTCAGCAAGAATGCCACCACCACAGCCGACATCAAGTGTTCGCTTGCCAAACAAGCCATTTGCTTTTTCAAGTACATAGTTCAAACGAAGTGGGTTAATTTGATGAAGCGGCTTAAACTCGCCTTCTAAATCCCACCATCGAGAAGCCATGTCCTCGAATTTCTTAATTTCACTTGGGTCGACGTTTTGTGCTTTAGTCATAATTGGTTTTATTGCATTCAATCTGAGTCCTTTAGAGGGCGCCAGTATACTCCAACGTTTTACACCCAAACAACCTCGATGTGCTTAGTTAAGGGACAATGACAGAGTTCACTGGCGCGGCAATCGAGACAGGTGCCTGTAATTTGTAAAGCGCTAACTATTGTTTTTGGTTCATCCTTGAACTGGTGCCAGTGATAATAACTCTAAAACCTGCATTTTCGCGTTGTGTAGTTAAAGGAATTTACCTCGCTTTTCCGCGTAAAGGGTCCGATTTTGCTCAATATTGACCGAAATATAACCACTAATCAGAAAGATATGGGATGAGTGTGCAAATTCTCGACATTTGATTCATAACCAAGCTCACAACCTGATAAAAGGAGAGGGAAAGTGATGCCGAAGTGATGAATTGTGTGTTATATTTTTGCACCTTACACGTATCGTAATTACGATCAGATAATAGAGGGATAATGGCTCTATGAGCGATTTAGCTAAAGAGATCACGCCCGTAAACATTGAAGATGAGCTTAGAGGTTCATACCTAGACTATGCGATGTCAGTCATCGTGGGTCGTGCTCTTCCAGATGTGCGTGATGGCCTAAAACCAGTACACCGCCGCGTTTTATTCGCGATGAACGTACTAGGCAACGATTGGAACAAACCATATAAAAAATCAGCCCGTGTTGTCGGCGACGTAATCGGTAAATATCACCCACACGGTGATATTGCTGTGTACGACACAATCGTACGTATGGCTCAGCCGTTCTCGCTTCGTTACATGCTGGTCGATGGTCAAGGTAACTTTGGCTCGATCGATGGCGACTCTGCTGCGGCAATGCGTTACACCGAAGTTCGAATGGCAAAAATTGCCCATGAACTATTGGCTGACCTAGACAAAGAAACCGTAGACTACGTACCAAACTACGACGGTACTGAGCAGATCCCAGCGGTTCTTCCAACTAAAATTCCAAACCTATTGGTTAACGGTGCTTCTGGTATCGCAGTAGGTATGGCAACCAACATCCCGCCTCATAACCTTGGCGAAGTGATTGATGGCTGTCTTGCATACATCAATAATGAAGAAATCACTATTGATGAACTAATGGATTACATTCCTGGTCCTGATTTCCCAACGGCGGCGCTTATCAGCGGTCGTAAAGGCATTGTAGACGCGTACAAAACAGGTCGCGGCAAAATCTACATGCGTTCGAAAGCGGACATCGAAGTGGAGAAGAATGGTAAAGAGACCATTATCGTCACTGAAATTCCTTACCAGGTGAACAAAGCTCGCTTGATCGAAAAGATCGCTGAGCTAGTTAAAGATAAGAAAGTAGAAGGCATCAGTGCACTGCGCGACGAGTCAGATAAAGACGGTATGCGCATTGTTATTGAGTGTAAGCGCGATGCTGTGGGCGAAGTAGTTCTAAACAACCTTTACGCTCAGACTCAGCTGCAAACCACTTTCGGTATCAACATGGTGGCCCTAAACAATGGCCAGCCACAGCTATTCAACCTAAAAGATATGCTGAAGTGCTTCGTTGATCACCGTCGTGAAGTTGTGACACGTCGTACTATCTTCGAACTGCGTAAAGCGCGTGAACGTGCTCATATCCTTGAAGGTTTAGCTCTAGCGCTTGCTAACATTGATGAAATCATTGAGCTTATCCGTAAGGCACCTACACCGGCTGAAGCAAAAGCGGGTCTTATCGCTCGTGGTTGGGATTTAGGCAACGTTTCAGCAATGCTAGAGCGTGCTGGTACAGATGCTGCGCGCCCTGAATGGCTAGAGCCTGAATATGGTATTCGTGATGGTCAGTACTTCCTGACTGAGCAACAAGCACAAGCTATCCTAGATCTACGTTTACATAAACTAACAGGTCTAGAACACGAGAAGATTCTTGGCGAATACAAAACACTTCTAGAAGAAATCGCTGAACTCATGCATATCCTTGCGAGCACTGAGCGTTTGATGGAAGTGATCCGTGAAGAACTTGAAGCGGTTCGTGACGGCTTTGGTGACGCTCGTCGTACAGAAATCACAGCTGCGAGCCATGATATTGACATGGAAGAGCTGATCGCACGTGAAGACGTTGTGGTTACTCTATCTCACGGTGGTTACGTTAAGTACCAAGTACTGAGCGACTACGAGTCACAGCGCCGTGGTGGTAAAGGTAAGAGTGCGACTAAGATGAAAGATGAAGACCATATCGAGCGTCTTCTAGTGGCGAATACCCACGATAACATCTTGTGTTTCTCTACTCGTGGTAAGACATACCGCCTGAAAGTTTACCAATTGCCTCTAGCGAGCCGTACTGCGCGTGGTAAGCCAATTGTGAACATCCTTCCATTAGAAGAAGGTGAGCGCATTACCGCGATTCTACGTGTTGATGAATTCTCTGAAGACAAATTCATCTTCATGGCAACAGGTGACGGTACGGTTAAGAAAACGCCGTTGAACCAGTTTGCAAACGTACGTTCAAACGGCCTAATCGCTGTGAACCTACGTGAAGACGATTCGTTAATCGGTGTGGATATCACTAACGGCGAAAACGAAATCATGCTGTTCTCTAAAGCGGGTAAAGTGGTTCGCTTTAAAGAAGCAGAAGAGATTCCAGTACTTGATGAAAATGGTAAACCAGTTCTTGATGAGAATGGTCAGCCAGAGATTAAGTTTAAAGGTGTTCGTCCTATGGGTCGTACCGCCTCTGGTGTTCGTGGTATGAAATTGGCTGAAAATGACCAAGTTGTATCACTTATTGTTCCTTCGCACGAAGGCGACATCCTAACGGTTACAGAAAACGGTTATGGTAAACGAACAGCACTTAGCGAGTACCCGACAAAAGGTCGTGGCACTCAAGGTGTAGTTTCTATCAAAGTTTCTGAGCGAAATGGCCCGGTAGTTGGTGCTATCCAGGTTGTTGAAGGTGATGAAATGATGATGATCACCGACGCTGGCACGTTAGTACGTACTCGTGTGGGTGAAGTTAGCCAGGTTGGTCGTAACACACAAGGCGTAACGCTTATCCGTACTGCGGAAGATGAATCAGTTGTTGGTTTGCAACGTATTGAAGAAGTTGATGATGAAGAGCTGCCTGCTGATGAAGATGCAGAAGCGTTAGAGTCAACAGGCGAAAGTACGCAGCAAGACGCTTCAGAAGCTCCAGCTGCTGATGATGCAGAGGAAGGTAACGAAGAGTAATCTTACATCGTTATCCTGATATGAAAAGCCGAGCCTCAGTTGCTCGGCTTTTTTGTATCTGTGTCAACGCATTTAAAGTAAGAAATGCGTACACTGACGTTATCTTTGTTTACAGGACGTGTTATGTCTGTTTGGTTTTTCGCTGCCATCACTCTGATGGGGTTGTTCATCGTACTCTTATCACTGAGTGCATCAAAAGCTAAACCTGCCCAATGGTTTGGTTTTTGCCTGTTAGTACTTGTCGTGACGAGTGCCAGTTTCTTATTGCTGCATCAAACACCGCCTAAACCAATACAAGCGGAAATGTCACGTATGATGACTGCTCGTGACATCATGCAAGAGATTCAGGACCAGCTACGAGAGGATCCAAACAACGCTGAATTGTGGTTCCAACTCGGGCAGGGCTACCTGCTAGAGGGGGAATTTGACGGAGCGTTGATTTGTTTTGATTACGCGATCCAACTGACTGAACCTGTCAGTGCCACGCAACTTGCCGCAAAGGCGACCACTTTATACTACATCCACCAACAATCTATGACGCAAGAAGTCAGCCTGCTTCTGGAGCAAGCTTTGCAGATAGAACCGCACAATGAAGCCGCTTTGTCTTTGATCGCAAATGATCATTTTCTGTCATTCCGATTTCAGGAAGCGATTGATGCCTGGGTACTATTATTAGATTCTAATGATCCAAATTTAGATAGGGTGCAAATCATTAACTCTATTAACAAAGCAAAAGAGCTGTTGTAAGCGTACAATTTAACAAGCAATAGAGGGAAAGGTGGGCAACGAATGAAAAATAAAGCACTAAGCATATTGGTTTTGCTGTGCGGCTCTGTGCTGGCGGGTTGTAGCTCTTCCGATCATTCTGGCTCTTCCTCTACGGTTTATTATTCATCGGGTTACTACGACCCGTGGTGGTGCGATCATGACGACTACTGGATTTATTACTATCCGGGCTGTTGCGATAACGACGATGAATACAAAGAGAAACTGGAAGAGTGGTGGAATGGTTTAGATGAAGACCAACAGCAATCCATCAAAGACAAAGTCGAAGATTGGAAAGACGACGATATGTCCGCCAATATCGATAACATGAAACGCCAACTTGACGATCATTGGCAATCACTGCCTGACGAGCAAAAGCAAGAGATTCGAACCCAATGGGAGAATCGTCCGGAGCATATTGAACCAGCGACTTTACAAGGCAAGGCGGTGAAAGAAAAGGTTCAACAAAGAAAAGCACTGCCGGAAACGAAGATCCAGCGTCCAGTTGCTCGTCCAAATGTGCAGATACCTAAAGCACGTCCAAATATTCAACCTAGACCTAGGCTTCCTCGTCGCTAGTACATTCGATTTTTGTCTCTCGATAGAATCAGGATGAAGAGATAAAGATAATAAAGAAAGAAAAGGGGCGTTCAGTACGCCCCTTGTTGTATCTATAAGTTAACCGTTGCCAGTTAGACTAATACGTGGCTTCGCGTTCAGCTGCTGCTTTATCCCACTCTGGCGCTACTGTTTCTAGGAAGTGTTTCTTGTCTGCGTTCATCTTATCCATATCCATGCCTAGTGCTTGTTGTGCTTTCGCTTTGGTCGAGATATCTGGAATTTGAACAGGGTCAGTAATGCCTTTGGTTGCCAGTAAACGAACCAATTTGGTACGGGCGTCAGCAGCGCGGTCAACTGCAGTACCTAGTACTTCAAGTGCTACCTCAGGAGCATGCATGTGAACACCGTGAGAAGCAATCGCGTAGTCCCAACGCCATTGTGCATGGCGAATATCTTGTAGGATAGGTTCCATCTCTGCTTCTGTTGCACCTGCTTTCCACGCTGCGCCTGCTTCAAAGTGTGCCGCTACGATTTGCTTCTCGGCGGTTAGCTTCATGTTCAGTACTTGCGCTTTGCGAGTCGAGACGATGCCTTGTAGCTGCTCTTTAGTTTGGGTATGGCATTGCGCACAGGTGTCTTCAAAACGATCAAATGGGTTACCCACTTTGTGGTCTGTGTACACCGTACCGTCTTCTTTGGTCACTTTAGGCATGTGGCAGTCCACACACACCACTTTGTTTTTACCATGAATACCCGCTCTCCAAGTTTCGAAACCTGGATGTTGCGCTTTTAGCATCGGCGCTTTAGATACGGCATGCGTCCAATCTTTGAAATTCAACGCGTCGTAGTATTTCTCCATGTCATTAACGGTGGTGCCCATATCCCATGGGAATTTAACCGCTTTAGTTGGGCCGGTGAAGTAGTATTCAACGTGACATTGAGCGCAGACCGATGCTTGCTTATCTAGGCGAGACTGTTCATCAAAGTTTTTACCAATAGTATCAAAAGCACGCTCGACGTATGGGCGAGTCAGTGCTAGCGCAGGTTCGCCTTTCTTGAAGGCTTCAGAGCCTGTGTTGTGGCAATCGGAACAACCGATAGGGTTGACGATTTCTGAGCCTAAGCGTGCCCATTTACCTTCGAAATAACCGTCTTCACCACGTTCATCAATCACGCGAGCAACGTCAGGGCTTTTACAGCTCCAACAGGCCATTGGCATAGGCCCGGACTTCTCGTCGGTTGGTGCGCCGGTACGTAAGGTTTGACGAACATCATCAAGTGCGTAAAAGTGACCGCGCGCTTTGTTGTAGTCTTTTGCGAAGCCGTAGCCAGCCCATAAGATCACCATGTTTGGGTCTTCACTTAGAGCATCTTCAATGTGCTCACTTTCGGATGTTGCTTTCCAAGAGTGGTATTGGTCGGGATGGTTCTGTTCAAAGGCGTCATTTCGAGGATCGATGAGGCCTTTTTCTTCTGCCGCCAACGGAGCGCCGACCAAAAATAATTGGCTGGCGAATAAGGTCGCAACCGCGATAGGTGCGCTCATCCAGTGTTTTATGCTCACGGTGTTATCTCCATATTCGTTTTTATTAGCAGCGTTGTGAGAAGCTATTCCAAATAAGAACTGGAGATCTACGATTAATAATATTGCTTAATTGGATAGATGAAATAGTGAGTGAATCTTGTCTTGTTTTAGATCAATTTACACCAGTGATCTCAGTCATGTTTGAATTTATATACCTCTAAAGTGGTAGTTATTAAGTCATTGTTCTGCAATGCTTTGGGGTTTTAACCTTTTTAAAAATAGGGTGATTTAGTTCGCTTTTTGAGCAGGCGTTTCTACCCCTTATGAATAATAGAGGTATTATAAATATAGGTTTAGCGTTGTGGCTTTCCGAAATAAGAATTGATGTCATTTGAAGATCTAAAAAATATCTTCAGAGGAAATTAATTTTCGCTCAAATAAATAATTGAGAATAGTTATCAATTATTATCGAGCTAAGGAAAGAACAATATGGGCAATATAAAATTGACCATAGAGGCAATGCTGAAACTTCTCTTCGTCTTTGCCATCTATGGTTTCTCCATCGCCGCCCATGCGACTTCTTCAGAGCCGATTGAAGGTGCTCAAGCTGAGCGTCATCAAGTCGAGTTGATCCGTGACCGAGACTACAAGTGTCTTCAATGTCATAAGGACGCCAAAGAGACTCTGAATCTATCGCATGATTCGCAAGCGTTATTGAGTCAAGGTAAGCAACTCAATTGCACTAACTGCCATAGCAACATCGGCCCTGATCACCGTGAAGGCTCGCCTGATGTGATTAAGTTTTCTGCCGCGCAATCGAAAGAGGTACACGACAAAGTGTTCCTTGATCCAAGCATGATTCTTAAAGCCAACAGCCGATGTGTGGATTGCCATGCACCGACACAACTGAGAGAAAGCCACTGGACGCACGATGTGCACGCCAAAAACCTCACTTGTTCAAATTGCCACGATGTACACGCAGCGAAAACCAAAGCGTTGTCGTACGACAGAAAACAACTGATCAAGCAGTGTGTGGATTGTCACTCTGAATTTGCCGTCGAACCTGAACTTGCCAAAGAAGAGGAGAGATAGCATGAAATGTTCGAGAAGAAACTTTTTAGCCGGCAGCGGCGCGTTGATTTTAACTACAGGCGTTGCAGGCACTTCCGTTGTTAGCTCCTCTCTTTATGCCAGCAACCGTGAACAAGCGAAACGCATGGGTATGGTTCATGATGAAAATGCCTGCATTGGCTGTACCGCTTGTACCGATGCTTGTCGCGAAGTAAATAAAGTCCCTGAAGGCGTAACGCGACTTAAAATTCATCGCAGTGAACCGATTGGCGAATTTCCAGATGTGGAATACCAGTTTACTCGCGAATCCTGTCAGCACTGTGATAACCCACCATGTGTGTACGTTTGTCCAACAGGCGCTGCATACAAAGATGAAGCGACCGGCATCGTGGATGTGCACAAAGAGAAATGTGTCGGATGTGGTTATTGCCTTGCCGCTTGCCCTTACCAAGTGCGCTTCTTTAATCCAGTCGATCACTCTGCGGATAAATGTAACTTCTGCCGTGATACCAACCTAGCGCAAGGTAAGCAGCCAGCTTGCGTGGAATCTTGCCCAACAAAAGCACTCATCTTTGGTGATTTGAATGACCCAACTAGCGAGGTGAGCAAAGCTATCGAAAGCCATGTTGTCTATCGCGATAAATCGCATTTAGGTACGCAACCTAAACTGTACAAAATTCCGCATAGCAAAGGGGAGGTGTCATCATGAACGGCTTCGAAAGTGCATTCCACTTTGACTCGTTAGTCTGGGATTGGATCATCGCGATTTACTTATTCCTTGCTGGGATGTCAGCGGGTGCGGTGATGATTTCAATCTATTTAAAACGCAAAGTGATTGAAGGTGATCCTGCAAACAACGGCATCATGAAAGCGATGGCTTGGCTCGCACCATTTGGCATCATTGCTGGGTTGGTAATTTTGATTTTCCATTTAACCAAGCCTTTAGAGTTTTGGAAGATCATGATCTACTACAACCCAACGTCGGTAATGTCGATGGGCGTGATCTTGTTCCAAGTGTACATGATCGTGTTGTTTGTTTGGATTGGCGTTATCTTCCGCCATCAAATCATCAGCTTCTGTGAAGGGAAGTTACCAAGCAAACTGCTGGATTTTGCCGATGGCATTTTGATTAAGGCGGGGAAAGCCAACAACGCCATTGAATTGTTCTTGGGCTTCTTAGCCATCGTACTTGCAGCGTACACTGGCTTTCTATTGTCTGCGTTGAAGACTTATCCAATGCTAAACAATCCAGTACTGCCAATCTTGTTCCTGTTCTCTAGTTTGTCCTCGGGCGCAGCGGCATGCTTGATGTTCGGCATCTTGGTGTTTAAAGAGTCGACCAGCAGCCCAAGTGTATCTTGGGTGCACGGATTTGAACGCCCAGTAGTGTTGTTTGAGTTGTTTGTCTTAGTGACCTTCTTTACTGGACTGATCTTCAGCGGTGGTCAGAACGAAGTCGCGGCTTGGAATGCAATTTCGAGTGGATTCTGGGCTCAATGGTTCTGGGTTGGGGTAGTGTTCATCGGCATGATAACGCCTTTGACTCTCAATTGGTTGACGCCTTCTGAAGTGCGCCACAAAGGCAGTTACGTTTTTGTGGTCACGACGTTGAGCTTGGTCGGCGTACTTATGCTGCGTACTTTCATTCTCTATGCCGGTCAAATGACCATAGTGTAAGGGGGAAAAATGGAGGCTGAGCTAGGGTTCTTCTTACTGATATTGGTGGCTGTAACGTCGACTTGTGCATCTTGGCTGCATTGGCTACGTCGTGCTATGGGTAAGAAGGCGACATTGCCGCATCAAGTCGCGATGTCCCAAATCATTAGCTTAGCTTCCATCATTTGTTTAGCACTTCTGATCGTCTGCTTCGTGCAAGACAACTTCGCGTTGGAATATGTTGTTACGCATTCCAACAGTCAACTTCCCGTGGCGTTCAAAATTGCTGCCGCTTGGGGTGGGCACCAAGGCTCTATGTTGTTTTGGGTCGTCACCTTGAGTTTATGGGCGTCGTTTATTGCATTTAAGTCACCGCTCAATGCCCAATATACTTGCGACTGTTTAGGAATCATGAACGTTCTGATTGGGACGTTTGCATGGTTCACGTTAATGACCTCTAACCCGTTCGAATATGCCCAAGTATTGGCGTCGGAAGGGCGAGATCTAAATCCAATGTTGCAAGATGTTGGGCTTATCATTCATCCACCATTGCTTTATCTCGGTTATGTTGGTTACGCAGCAATATTAGCTTTTGCATTAGCGGCGCTATTGGGTAAACAACCGATGAGCGATTGGTATGTGGTCGCTCGAAGCGCAGCGTTTTTTGCATGGGGAACGCTCACGTTGGGTATCTTGGTCGGATCATGGTGGGCGTACAATGAGTTAGGGTGGGGCGGATGGTGGTTTTGGGACCCTGTGGAGAACGCTTCTTTACTCCCTTGGCTTACGGGTACTGCTTTGTTGCACAGCGGTGTTGTCGCAACACGTAACAGAGGCGCAATTTGGAGCACCTATGCACTGGCGTTTGCTACGTTCAGCCTAAGCATTTTAGGGACATTCGTGGTGCGCTCTGGCGTGCTGACTTCAGTGCATGCTTTTGCGGTGGACCCAACTAAGGGTTTAGTGCTGCTTGGTGTATTGAGCTCGCTTATCATCATCACTTTTGGCGTATTGATTTTGCAAGGAGAACAACTCCCTCGCTTCAAACTTCAATCTCTAGCGAGCCGAGCTTACGCTGCTTATATCGCCAAAGGACTATTGGTTATTGCGACTGCCATCGTTTTTCTTGGCACTTTTTATCCGATGGTTTATCAATTGTTCGGCTTAGGGAATATTTCAGTTGGCGCACCTTACTTTAATAGTCTGATCTTCCCATTAAGCATACTGGCTCTGATTGCCTTAGCTTTGATGCCGGTGCTGAAGTGGACAAAAGGCACAGTTCCGAGTGGAAGCACTGATATCGCGATTAGTATTGCGTTATCTCTAGTCTCTGGGATCGGGTTTATGTTCTCAGTGAACGTACTGCATTTCGAAGTATTGCTAACCATAATATTGGCTACTTGGGTGATTGTGGCGCATCTCGTTATGCTGTTTCGTTGTTCCAATAAGCGCAAACTCATGCCAATCGTGATGGCACATATCGGTTTTGCGCTGGCGGTGAGTGGAGCTGTATTCAACAGTCACTACTCATATGAACATAATTTACGTGTCGAACCCGGCAGTTCTCAACAAAGGGCGGGGATCACTATCGATTATCATGGTATCGAATGGCTGGTGGGGCCAAACTACACCGCGGAACAAGGACAGATCACCTTGCACTTGGAAGATGGCCGCATGCTCAATTTCAACCCGCAAAAGCGTCATTACCCTGTGCGAGTGATGAATATGACCGAGCCTGCGATTCGTTCACTATGGCATGGCGATTATTACGTGACATTGGGTGACAAAGTCGATACTCATGCTTATGCGATTAAAGTTCAGTACCGCGCAGGTATTTGGTGGATATGGTCTGGCGGGCTACTAGCTGTGTTTGGTGCGCTATTAACCGGCCTAAAGAAAAGGAGAGAGGCTATCAATGCGATCGAGAAATACGCTTAAACTCGCAGGTCTGTTTGTGGCTGTTGCCGTGTTTGCTGTAGTAACTGCGGTGGCTTTGTCTGAGCGACCACATGTTGAATTGTCCCCACAACGAAATTTAGATGCACCTAATTTTCGCTCTACTTCTCTGATCTCTGATGACATGGTTTCTGAGCAGTTGTTCAAAAGCGACGGATATAAATTATTGAATGTTTGGGCATCTTGGTGCGGAGTATGCAAACGAGAGCATGAAGAATTATTGCAGTTAGCAGAACTCGGTGTGCCTATTATTGGGCTGAATTATAGAGATCAAAAACAAGCCGCTCGTGAATATTTGAGCTCTAAACGAAATCCATATATTGAAGTAATTAGTGACCCTAATGGAAAGCTCGCTGTGGAGCTAGGTGTTATCGGAACGCCGGAAACTTACTTGATTGATCCAAATGGTCGTATATTGATCAAATATCGTGGAGAGCTAACGGCAGATAAATGGAACGATATATTTTCAGGATACTTGAATGTTTCGATTTAATAATCTTCTCCTCACTTTAATCCTATTTATACTATTTTCTCCTTTCACGAGAAGTGCGGATATAGAACAGAATGTTGATCTGTTTGAATTTCATTCCGTTGAAGTGCAACAGCGTGCAACCTCGTTAGCCAAGGCATTACGCTGCCCGCAGTGTCAAAACCAAAACCTTGTCGAGTCTAATGCACAAGCGGCTAAAGACCTGAGGTTGAAAGTGTATACGATGGCCAATGAAGGCAGCTCAGATCAAGAAATAAAGGACTATCTAGTTGCTCGTTATGGGAATATTGTTCTGTACCAACCACCATTAAATTATTCCACGGCGCTGTTGTGGATCTTTCCTGTGCTATTTTTGATCTTTTTTGTCTTATATTCGATCCGAATGGTGAAGCGTAATTAATGTGACCGTTATTCCACTATTAAAAATAAATTGTGCACTTAACAAGCAGAATGTTATCATTTTTCCGAATTTATGAAGTTTCCAGTATAAAGAAAATAAAAATTTTGAGCTGGATAAGTAATAAAAGAACGAAATAGGTGCACGCAGTGGATTCAGTTATATTACAACTTAAAAAAGACTTCTATTCGCAGATTCGTGCATTGCAATCACCGAACCTGCCTCAAGTTACTTCAACGCTCGCCGTGTTGACCGACGAGGAAATCCAAGAACTCGAAGCAGTTTGGATTGAACTCGCCGTTTGGAAGCGCAGTCAGACCCATTAAAAGATAGACCAAACGACCTTCTTGAAACCCCAGACAAAATTTGTCTGGGGTTTTTTATTGTAGTTTTTTTAAATTGTTATAATATAACAATTGTTCAGTTGGAGAGTGTTTCTCTTTTGCTGTCTTGAGTGGATAACTGCCCTCAATTGTGATCTCTATATTGCAAAATGCGGTATCAGTCCCCATAGTTGAAGAGCAACGAGTAAATCCCATGAATGCAATAACGAAAACGCATCAAGCGCATCAAGCAATAAATCGAGTGAGTATAGATATGGCGGAAGTACGTGCCAGAGTAGATTTTAAAGTCGGGGCAAAAAGTAACATTGATGCCGAAATTCTGTCTTTCCATGGTCTGAAGACAGACAAAGAGCATGTTGCTATTATCTTTAAACAAGCGGACCAAACTCAGGACATGCCTTTAGTTCGTATGCACTCTGAGTGTTTGACAGGCGATGTGTTTCACTCTTCACGCTGTGACTGTGGTGAGCAACTAGAAGAGACGATCAATCGCATGGGCGAGTCCGGTGGTATCATCTTGTATCTCCGTCAGGAAGGTCGTGGTATTGGTTTGTACAATAAGATCGATGCATACCGCTTACAAAGCCAGGGCATGAACACGTACGAAGCTAACAACCATTTGGGCTTTGATGATGACCTGCGTGATTTCACAGAAGCAGCACAAATGCTAGAAGCTTTAGGCGTGAATAAGATCCGCCTCGTGACGAACAACCCTAAGAAAATTCGTGAGTTATCTGAGTACGGAATTGAAATTGGCGAGGTTGTCAATACCTCTGCACATATCAAAGATGGCAACGAAAATTATCTGAAGGCAAAAGTCTCTCACGGAAAACACGACCTAAAGGTTTAATCCTAAAGATAAAACTGACAATAAAGTCTGTGAAAAACCTCATTTTTATGAGGTTTTTTTGTATCTGGAGTTGCAAATAAATTGTAAATTTGTATTATCTCGAGACTAAAGTGCAAATAAGAATAATTAGCACTACCAATACGATAATTGAAAAGCTCAACAAGGATGCTTCAGATGAATGCAAAAAAAGTTTTAGTCCAATCTATTGCTGCATCACTCCTCATTGCCAGTGGTTCTACCGTTGCTGCCACAGTAACTAAACAACAAGTAGTCGAACATTACGCGGACGTTGCCCATGCTGTATTTGCTGATTCAGTAACAACAGCGAAAGCGCTTGATGTGAAAATCGACGAATTTCTACAATCACCATCAGCGAAAAAGCTTGAAGAAGTAAAACAAGCTTGGCTAGATTCTCGCGTGCCTTACCAACAGTCTGAAGTTTTCCGTTTTGGTAACGCGATTGTTGATGATTGGGAAGGTCAGCTGAACGCATGGCCACTTGATGAAGGTTTGATTGACTACGTAGCGGCTGATTACCAATACGAATTGGGTAACGAGGGCGCTGCTGCCAACATCATCGCGAACACAAGTCTGCAGATTGGTGCTTCTAAACTGGACGTTTCAAAAATCACTCCAGAATTGCTAGCGGATCTAAACGAAGTAGGCGGTTCTGAGGCAAACGTCGCGTCAGGTTACCACGCGATTGAATTCTTGCTTTGGGGTCAAGACCTAAACGGTACTAACGCGGGTGCAGGTCAACGTGCTTACACTGATTTCGTCGTTGGCTCTGAGTGTACGAATGGTCATTGTGATCGTCGTGGTGAGTACCTAAAAGCAGCCGCTGATCTACTGGTTCAAGACCTTGAGTGGATGGAAAAGCAGTGGTCTGCTGAAGTAAAAGGTAACTACCGTGAAGAGCTACTGAACGACTCAGCGGACAATGGTCTACGTAAGATGCTATTCGGCATGGGTTCTCTTTCTCTAGGTGAGCTAGCGGGTGAGCGCATGAAAGTGGCACTAGAAGCGAACTCAACTGAAGACGAGCACGATTGTTTCTCAGACAACACGCATAATTCTCACTACTACAATGAGCAAGGCATCTACAACGTTTACACAGGTACATACAAAGGTGTAAACGGCAAAGAGCTATCTGGTCCAAGTATTGCTGATCTTGTTGCTCAAAAAGATAAGAAAGCCGCGACCGACATTAAAAAGCAGTTTGATACAACACGTAGCCAAGTTGGTGAGCTAGTGACTTCTGCAGAGAAGAACAACCAGCACTTTGACCAACTTATTGCAGCGGGTAACGCACAAGGCAACGCGCTAGTAAACGACACCATCATGTCGTTGGTAGCACAAACCGGTGCGATTGAGCGCGCGGCAAGCATTGTCGGCATCGACAGCCTAAGCCCTGATACTGCTGACCACGAGTTTTAATAAGAAAACCATAATAAATAAGGGCTCTTTGTGAGCCCTTTTGCCGTTTGAGCTCGTTGTTATCACCCTTGTTGTCTATGTAGAGCAATGATATGAAGCCATACCTAATTTCTGCGCTAGCCGCGATCCTTTCTTCTTCTGCCATGGCTTACGATGTTAAGTCCGGTGGCAAAACCAGTGTTAAAAAAGACGGCGCGAATGCCTATTCTCTTCCTGCTGCTAACTTGCCAATGAGCAAACGCCTCGACTTTAGCGTAGGTAACAGCTTTTTCCGTAACCCTTGGGTACAAGCGCCAGCGTCAACGGACGCTCGTGATGGCTTAGGCCCGCTTTTTAACACCAATGGTTGTCAGAATTGTCACATCAAAGACGGTCGTGGTCATCCGCCAGAGAAAGATGATTTACATGCCGTGTCTATGTTAGTGCGCTTAAGCATTCCTGCGATGACGCCAGAACAAAAGAAAGCTTACATCAAAGATGGCGGCATACCTGAGCCGACTTATGGTGGCCAGCTTCAAGATTTCGCTCTGCAAGATCAAACGCCAGAAGGCAAAATCGAAATCACTTACACCGATGTCCCAGTGAAATTTAAAGACGGTACGACGGTGACGCTAAGAAAACCTCATTTGAACATTACCGATCTGGGTTACGGCGATATGCACCCAGATACCGAGTTCTCAGCACGCGTGGCACCACCAATGATCGGCCTTGGTTTGTTGGAGAGTATTCCCGACGAAACGCTACTTGCTTGGGCTGATGAACAAGATGCCGACAAAGACGGTATCTCAGGCAAAGTCAATAAGGTGTGGGATATTGAAAAGGACGACTTCTCGATTGGTCGTTTTGGCTGGAAAGCAGGACAACCGACGCTAATGCAGCAAAATGCAGCAGCATTTAATGGTGATGTGGGTCTTACGAGCCATTTATTCCCAAATGAAAACTGTACCTCGAAACAAAGCATTTGTGACGACATGCCAAATGGCGGCAAACCTGAAGTGAGTGAAAATATTCTCGACTTCGTAGAGTTTTACAGCCAACACTTAGCCGTACCTATTCGCCGTAACATCAATGAGCCTAGCGTGAAACTTGGTCAGCAAATCTTTGCTGCGTCTGGTTGTGAAAGCTGCCATAAAACCAGTGTTAAAACGGCGAAGCGACCAGAGTTACCAGCGCTTTCTGAGCAGCTTATCCATCCATACACCGACATGCTTCTGCACGACATGGGTGAAGGCTTAGCCGATAACCGTCCGGAATACTTAGCAAACGGCCGTGAATGGCGAACGGCACCGTTGTGGGGTATTGGTTATACCGAAGAAGTAAACGGACACACGTACTTTCTACATGATGGCCGCGCTCGTAACCTGATGGAAGCGGTGTTGTGGCACGGCGGCGAAGCTGAAACGGCGAAACAAAATGTTTTAGCTCTGAACAAAAAAGAACGTGATGCTCTCATTGCGTTTCTGAACTCTCTATAAGGAAGCAACCATGAAAAAAACACTGTTAGTGAGTGCGATTGCCGCAACGTTAAGTTTGGTTGGTTGCCAATCGACCATCGGTTCGAGCTCAGCCAAGCCTGAGAGTACAAGTCATATTTCTCAAAGCGTGTACGAGGTTGAGTTTCAATCAGCTCAGACGTTTTTAGCGCAAACCACAGAACTTGAACAGCGCTTCGCGGATTACTGCGCATCAGAGTCGAAAGATGATGCACCAGTAAAACAGCAATGGCATCAAACTATGCTTGCGTGGATGGCATTACAAGGTCAAGAACGTGGCCCTGCTACGGCGTTGGAGCAAAGCTGGAATGTTCAGTTTTGGCCAGATAAAAAGAACACCACTGGTCGTAAAATGTCTGTACTGACGAAATCTGATCAAGCTTGGAGTGCAGAAGATATCTCCACCCAAAGTGTCACCGTGCAAGGTTTAGGTGCATTGGAATGGCTGCTTTACGATAAAGCGTCGACCTTATCTAGCAACAGCAATACCTGTGCGACAGGCGTTTCGATTGCAGAAAACCTCGATAACAAAGCGCAGATCATTGCGGATTCTTGGGCAGAGAACCCTTGGAAATCGCTAGAGGTGACAGAATGGGAATCTGAGTACATTTCACTGCTTTCGAATCAGCTTGAATATAGCATGAAAAAGTTGAGCCGACCGCTAGCGAAGATTGGTAAGCCTCGCCCGTATTTCTCAGAATCGTGGCGTTCAGAGACCTCGCTTTCAAACCTAAAAGCCAACCTTCAAGGGATGGAAGCGTTGTACTTTGCTAACGGAAATGGTCTAGATGCGCTACTTAGAGAGCAAGGCCATGCAGATCTCGCAGACCGTGTTGTTCATCAATTTGAAATGGCGTTAGAAACTTGGCCAGAAGATAAGAGCTTGTTTGCTGCACTACAAACAAAAGAAGGCTATCGCATGGTGCTCGCTCAGTACAATAAGCTAGAGCAATTGAAGTACCTGATTCACGAAGAAGTGGCGATCGAGCTTGGCGTGGTTATAGGATTTAATGCAACCGATGGTGACTGATCAAACCCGCCGAAACTTACTGAAAGCCGCTCTATTCGGGGCGGCTACACCTATGATGCCATTTGGTTGTGCTTCAACAAGCTCACGTGAGCCTGCGTTGATCGGCTGCTCTATCATTGGCCGAGATAAATACGCCGCGGTGGTGGCAGATGAGCATGGTATACCGCTATCTTCATTGCCGATTCCTGAGCGTGGTCACGGTGTGGCAACCAACCAACAAGGCCACGCCGTAGTCTTTGGTCGTCGGCCAGGTACTTTCTTCATGGTGTTTGATTATCGTTCAGAGCAGATGATCAAACTGCAGCTAGCAAAACCAAACCGCCATTTCTATGGGCATGGAGTTTACTCCCATGATGGCACATTGCTATTTGCCACAGAAGGGGAGAGGGGGACAAGTCGCGGGATCATTGGTGTTTATGATGTGCAGAAGCAATATCAAAAAATCGATGAGTTAACAGGTTTTGGCCTTGGCCCGCATGAAGTGATCATGATGCCTGACGGCGCACTAGCGATTGGCGTCGGTGGCGTACACACCAACGGCCGTGAACCACTGAACCTTGAAACGATGAAACCGAGCTTAAGTTATCTTTCACAAGATGGTGCGTTGCTGGATCAGGTTTCTTTACCGGATCACAAGTTGAGTATTCGCCACTTAGCCCATGATGGTGCGGAAACCGTGCTTTGTGGGCAGCAATATCGTGGTGAGCCGGATGAGTATCCAGCCTTGATCGCCATGCACACACGTGGTGGTGAAATGCAAGATCTTCAAGCTGAACCTGAAGAGTGGGCGCGTTTCAATCACTACGTTGCGAGTATTGCAGCAACCGATGAATGGATCTTAGCCACTTCGCCTCCGGGCAGTTGTTATGGTATATGGTCTAAATCTACTGGCAAATTGGTAGAGCTAAGTGCGTTACCAGACGCCTCTGGTGTTGTGGTCTATGGCGATGAGTTCCGAGTCAGCTCTGGGGCGGGAAAAGTGGTAGAGCAAAGACCAGAGGAGTCAAAAAGTACCTTCGCAAGCGGAGTGCAATGGGACAACCATTGGTCGAGAATTATCTAGAAAGATCATTGAGTAATTACTTATAGAGAGTTTTGTTGTCGTTTTCGGCATCAGATTCTTAATTTTAAACCTGCAAGCTGTGAGATATTTGCCATACTTTTTATTATGGCAAGTAGCGCAAGGATCATTTCAGTGTTTGCTAGGGTTTTAATCATGACGGCACTTCTGGTGCCGTTTTGCAGCTTTTCCACCGTCGTTTCTCTCGAAGCTTCAGCGCAAGTCGAGCAAGAGGGAGCGGTACAAAAGCTGTCTGTAGAAAAAATGATCCATTATCCAGAGGTGATTGATCAACTGTATCAAAGCACCAATTACCGTTTGAACTGGGAAAATGAAAGTGATATTGAGCAGTTTCTTTTTCAAGTAAACCTGGTTGCTCTTGCGGATGTCACCGACGAATTCGAAAATCAACTTCACCGGATAAACCAAGTAAGGTGGCAGGGAGATAATCTCGACTTCGATTTAGTGATGACAGACTCACTCTTGATGTACCTTAGTTATCTTGAGCAACTCCCCGAAGAAGGGATTAATTGGCTATTTACAGACAAAGCCCATGTTACGTTACCCGCTCCTAGCATCGATACTTTATCGATTTTGAGTAATGAGATTACGGTTGGCAAACTTGGTCAGTTTTTGGCAAGTCTCCGGTCTCCATTACAAACAGATGATGCTTTCTACTCCGCCTATTCTTCGCTATCGGAACATTCTCAGTACCAATATCCTGCCTATCAACAAACTGGGCTAGCACGTGTTGGCGATATATTAGAAAACAGACCCCTATTGATTGAGCGAATGGAGATCGTAGGCGTAGATGTTTCTTACTTGGATTTAGTCACTGAAGAATATGACGAACAATTAGAGCTTGCGATAAAAGAGTTCCAGCGTATTCATGGTTTGAAAGAAGATGGCGTTATCGGCCCGAATACCATTCGATGGATCAACTTTTCTCCTCAAGAGCGATTGCATCTGTTGGCGTTGAATTCTGAGCGTTCAAGAATTTGGTCGAAAGAAAGGGATAATGTTGTCTTTGTTAACGTGCCTGGATACGAAGTCACGTATTGGCATGACGGTCAACCCTTGTTTGAGTCTAAAGTCGTGGTAGGGAGAGCATCAAGAAAAACGCCCATCATGTCGGTAGCACTGGATTCAGTTATTCTCAACCCAACTTGGAACGTGCCTTGGACTATCATGGTTAAAGACATTATTCCTAAAGTAAAACGTAATCCGATGTATTTGATTAACCATAACATTCAAATCATTCGGTCTTGGACTTCGAACGAAATTATTGACCCTACAACCATCAATTGGGCAACGGTGAATCCGAGAACATTTCCTTATCGTATGCGACAGGCGTCGGGCTTACAAAATGCACTGGGATTGTACAAGTTCAATATGCCTAACCCACAAGCTATTTATTTGCATGACACGCCAAGTAAGAACTTGTTTGAACAGGACAGACGCGCATTCAGCTCAGGATGTGTTCGTGTAGAACATGCAGACCAGTTAGCAGAACTTCTGTTCAAAACTCAGGGGTTGGAAGAACGTTTAGCGAAAAAGCGAGAAAGTTCTCGTCGGTCTAACACGTCAGTTCCTTTGGGAGAGCGCATTCAAGTACACATCATTTATCAAACAGCATGGTTGGAAGAGGGAACGCTTTACTACCGTGATGATATCTATAAGTACGATCACCGCAGTTGAAATTTTTAAGGAAAATTTACAAAACGAAGAATTCTCTTTTCGTTCAATAATTAAGCAATAATTACTGCATCTGAAAATCAAGATGGAGCGTTTTATGCATTTGACGTGACAAATGTGTTTGGTTAATGTCCACGACTTGTCTAGTTGTTGAGCACTGTATTTTGAAATGGTAAGTCGTAACTTTTCTCGCCGAGATTTCCTTAAAATGACCGCTGGTGGTGTGGTGTTGGCGTCTGCCCTGCCATCATTTTCTTGGGCTTCACTCCCTGACGAGCCACGTGCGCTGGCGATGAACAATCTTAATACTGGAGAGATCCTCGAAACATGCTATTTCGATGGAAAACGATACATTAATGATGAACTTCAAAGGCTGAATGAGTTTTGTCGAGACCATCGACGAAATGAGGTTCATCCCATGGATAGACGCTTGTTCGATCAAATAAGTCAAATTCAAAAGTTAATTGGTACAGAAGCAGAGGTGATCGTCATTTCAGGTTACCGTTCTCCTGCCACTAACGCCTCGCTGCGCAACGGGTCTTCTCGTGTAGCGAAAAAGAGCATGCACATGGAAGGGAAGGCCATTGATTTTCGTTTAGACGGCGTGAAGCTTTCAACGGTTCGTGATGCTGCATTAAGCCTAAAAGCCGGTGGCGTGGGTTATTATCCAGGTAGTAACTTTGTTCATATCGATACGGGAGCTGTTCGTTCCTGGTAGTGCTAGTTGAGACAAGGTTTCTAGTCTCAGAACGTCGTCGATTACCCACAGTTCAAAGCTTGAAGTCGCTAGGCCTTAGTGTCATAGTTGCGGCAGTTTTCACGCAAATTTATTCGGTATAGGTTATCTATGGCTCTGAAATACCAAGTTGTTCCAGTAACATCTTTCTCTCAAAACTGTTCTATTGTCTGGTGTGACGAAACCATGAAAGGTATTGTGGTTGACCCAGGCGGCGATGAAAAGCAGCTCGCTATGCTTATCAAAGAGCTAGGTGTTGACGTGGTAAACCTAGTGCTAACACACGGTCACTTGGACCACGTAGGTGGCACGGAGCCGCTGTCTGCACTGCTTGGCGGTACAGAGATTGTTGGCCCTCACAAGGCAGATAACTTCTGGTTGCAAGGTTTGGAAGGTCAGAGCCAAATGTTTGGTTTCCCGCTGACAGAAGCGTTTGAACCGCACCAATGGCTAAATGAGGGTGACACTGTCACTTTCGGTAATCAAGTGCTGAATGTATTCCACACACCTGGTCATACACCTGGTCACGTTGTGCTTTACAGTGAAGAAGCGCGTTTAGCGTTTGTGGGTGACGTTTTGTTTAACGGTAGCATTGGTCGAACTGACTTCCCACAAGGTGATTTCAATACGTTGATTAGTTCTATCAAAGAGAAATTGTGGCCTTTAGGCAGTGATGTCACGTTTGTCCCTGGTCACGGCCCTCAATCGACTTTCGGTCATGAGCGTAAAACTAACCCGTTCGTTGCTGACGAGATGCCGCTTTACTAAAAGTGCGTGTACTAAGCATTATTCTGGCTCGGCGGCAGCTAAGTATCGCCGAGTCAGTCCCACAAAATCCTCAGCCTCACGATCTAGATCACTTGCTGATATAAATAGATCGTAGCCATAAAAGCCTCTCTGATACTTCATCCGGTTGGCGAGCATCGCTAACAAACCTTTGTACTCAATCCCATCTCTGTTTATATACGGTTTAGGGTCAAGCACCATATCCTCAAACTTATCTTCACACTGATTTTGTTTCGCGCCTAAGTAAAGCAGTGCTCGCTGACTGAGGAGAATTTCAGTCGCTATACGAGGGCAGATTGAATTTAAGTAGGGTGAGTAGTGTTTTAGACGAATACCGATCCAAGGTAGCGGTTGGTGCCACCCTTCCTGTTGGTAGCTACAAATACCGATTGACTCAATATTTCGCCACCTGACGACCCAACCTCCTTTAAAAAGGTGTTGCTGAAAGTGAGAAGCTGTCAGCGTAAAAGTGACTTGGCTTTTCTTAATCATCAAGATGGCGAAACCAACGATTGCAGACATCAAAATGACCGACAACATGGCTTGCTTCCATCCCGGAGAAATGGCAACCAAAAACAAAGTGATGAGTGCAACGAGCAACAAAAGTATTCTGTTGATAGGGGAGTCGGGTTTGAAATGTGAATTTGTTAGGTGCAGCGTTTCCATGCTTATAACCTCATCGAATACTTGTCCAAAAATAAGTGGGTAGCTTTATGTGCATTGATTTGCATTCAAAATAAAACAAACCTCTGTTTTTATACCCAGTATTCAATAAATCCGTTCATAAAATATCTGATTAAATAGTAGACGTTCTATGCTTTGAGCGCATTTTTCATCGCGTTTCGCCGCTAAAACCTACAAATTGCTTGTGAATTTTGGTATAAAACGCGCTTCAAATTTTCATCCCTGCTGAGATGCAGTGAACTGGAGAAATATTCAATGAGACTTGCTCATAAGCGTAAAGTGCAGATGAAACTGCAAAAACGCATTAAAGCGACAGTAGCAAACTTAGCTGCAGCACCTAAAGCAGTGAAGCCTGTTGCGGAAAAAGCAGTAGCACCTTCTGTTGCTGAAAAAGCTGTTGCGGAGAAAGTAGTAGCTGATAAAAAAGTAGCTGCAGTGAAAACAGTTGATGTTGCCCTTACTCCTAAGCAACAACAAGTATTAGACATCGTTATGGCGAATGCTGAAGGTATTAACCCTAAAGGCATCGGTCTAGCTGCAGGTCAAGAAGATACTAAAGCGGCATCATGGGCTACTGGCGCACTAAAGAAGCTTCTTGAAGAAAACCTAGTTCAAAAAGAGCAGTTAGCAGGTAACAAAGTTATCTACAAAGCAGTTTAATTACCGCTACCGTTCTAGATTGAATACCTCGGCCGATGCCGAGGTATTTTTTTATCTTGGTATTGGAAATAATGCATTAAGTACTGACTTTAACACTACCAATAAGTGGTTTGTCACATTTTCTTAAATACTATGTAAATTTTTTGGCAGAAAAATACGTACGTATTGTCTTTTATTTTTATTCATAGATAAAAATATAATTTATTGATTTTGCTATTAACAGTCTTTTGTCATGACGATTATCCTACGTACTTGTACGTAATACCTTAGGCTAATGCCTTATTGATGAATTACTCGCTTCCGTGTTCATGCCCATTTCGCATTAGACAACATTGTTACATCTTTTATACCGAATACAGCCAATCCTAATGAAATGGATGACAACAATAACCTTGGTGATAAAGGACGTGAACGATGAGTCTAATCCAAAAATCTTTAAAACGAGTGCTCAAAACAACCGCTGTCGCTGCCGCGATGGCACTCGCAGCGACTTCTGTAAACGCTGCTGAAAAAGTCTATCGTTTAAAGCTTGCTGAAACTTGGGGGCCTAATTTCCCAATTTTTGGTGATACCACAAAAAACATGGCCAAAATGGCGGAAGAGATGTCCAACGGACGTTTGCAAATCCGCATTGATTCCGCAAACAAGCATAAAGCGCCTTTTGGGGTGTTTGATATGGTTAAGTCGGGGCAGTATGACATGGGTCACTCAGCGTCTTATTACTGGAAGGGTAAGGTTCCAAACACACTTTACTTCACTTCTATGCCCTTCGGTATGCTGCCAACTGAGCAGTATGCATGGTTTTACTACGGCGGTGGTATGGAGCTGATGGAAAAAGTGTACTCTCCACATAACTTGATGTCTTTCCCTGGCGGTAATACCGATACTCAGATGGGCGGGTGGTTCCAAAAAGAGATCAAGTCCGTCGAGGACTTACAGGGTTTGAAAATGCGTATCCCAGGGTTTGCTGGTGAGATTTTGGCTGAGTTAGGTGCCAAGCCAACGAATATCGCCCCTGGTGAGCTATATACTTCTCTAGAGCGTCGCACAATTGATGCCTTGGAATGGGTTGGTCCATCGCTGGATCTACGTATGGGCTTCCACAAAATCGCGCCTTACTACTACACAGGTTGGCATGAGCCAGCGACTGAGCTTCAGTTCCTCGTTAACAAGCGTACCTGGAATCGTCTACCTGATGATCTAAAAGCGATTTTGCAAGTAGCCATGAAAACGGCCGCTTACGATATGTACACGCAATCGAAACACGAAAGCGGCAAAAACTGGGCATCTATTAAGTCTGAATACCCAAATGTTGAAGTAAAAGATTTCCCACCTGAAGTCGTAGCTGCGTTGCGAGAAGCAAACGATCGTTTGTTGAAAGAACATGCAGAAAAAGATGCTTTGGCGAAAGAGATTCAAGAGTCGCAAGCGAACTATATGAATCAAGTTCGACCATGGTCAGATATTTCGCACCGAGCGTACTTAAACAGTCAAGCTCAACAATAACGTTATGAAGCAGGCGATGCCAAGAGGTTTAGCCTGCTATCGAAGCCCAAGAAAACTTCATAATGAATGCTCCGCACCATAGCGGAGCGCATCTAAACGTTCCACGGAGTTCGGAATGAGAAGTCTTATTTATATTGAGCGATTATTTAACCGCTTTAGCGATTTTCTCGGATGGTTATCCAGCATCCTGTTTATTTTGTTGTTAGCAAACGTTGTGTACGACGTTGTCATGCGTTACGTGTTTAATGATGTGTCTATCGCATTCCAAGAAATGGAATGGCATCTATTCTCTGCCGTGTTCTTGCTTGGTGTGCCTTACGCAATTAAGTCCGGTGGCCATGTCCGAGTCGACATTTTTTATGAACGCTTATCTTACAAAGCACAATCCATCATCGACATCATAGGCACACTATTTTTCTTATTCCCTTTTTGCCTACTGGTAGCTTGGTTTGGTATTGATTTCGCCAAGGAGAGTTACGCGTTAGGCGAGACGTCTGGTGACCCAGGTGGCTTACCATATCGTTGGATTATCAAAGCGATGATTCCGCTGTCATTTTTCTTTATGGCGGTGAGTGGTATTGGATTGTTACTTCATTCAATCAACAAAATTGTCAACCCTCATCTCATCTATGCCGGTAATAACGGTAAGTCGTAAAAGGAAGTCATTATGATCGGTATAGTGATGTTTTTTGTTGCGCTCTTTGCGCTTCTATTGGGATTTCCCGTTGCCTTTACTTTTGGTGGTATCGCGCTGATTTTTGGTGTTTGGGCTGAAGGCATCGAGATGTTTGCTTTTATGCCATATCGAATTCAGTCCATTATGGAAAATACGGTGCTAATGGCCGTACCGCTGTTCGTTTTTATGGGGCTAGTGCTACAGAAAACGAAGCTTGCTGAACAGCTACTAGAATCAATGGGGCGTTTGTTCGGTGGCGTTCGCGGTGGTATCGCTATTTCTACCGTGTTAGTTGGCGCATTGCTTGCAGCTTCAACGGGTGTGGTAGGCGCATCAGTTGTTGCGATGGGCTTAATATCTCTTCCTGTGATGCTCAAGTACAATTACGACAAAGGTTTAGCGTGTGGGACTATTTGTGCGTCTGGCACGTTGGGCCAAATTATCCCACCGTCTATCGTGTTGATCTTGTTGGGTGATGTACTTGGCGTACCGGTAGGGGACCTATTTCAAGCTGCGATCTGGCCCGGTATTACACTTGTTGGCGCCTATGTGATCTACATTCTCATCTACGCGAAGTTGAACCCTCAAGCCGCACAGGCGATAGAGCGCGATGAGTCGATCAGTCGTAAACAAGAAGTGCTCACCGCACTGAAAGCTGTATTGCCACCTTTAGCATTGATCATCGTGGTATTGGGCTCCATCTTTGCAGGGATTGCAACACCAACAGAGTCAGCGGCACTGGGTGGTGCAGGTGCGATTATTTTATCGCTATTGTATAAGCAGTTTAGTTGGTCGATGATTTATGATGCATCAAAAGAGACAGTTAAAGTAACCGCAATGGTCTTTGCGATCTTACTTGGTGCGACCGCCTTCTCAATGGCATTTACCTACACTGGTGGTGATTATTTAGTTGAAGAGTGGATGTTAGAACTGCCGGGTGAAAAGTGGGGATTCCTTATTATTACCATGGTGGTGATTCTGATTTTAGGTTTCTTTATCGACTTCGTTGAAATCTGTTTTATCATCGTGCCAATTATTGCGCCAGTCGCTGAATTGATGGGCATTAATATGACGTGGTTTGCGATTCTTATTGCGATGAACTTGCAGACGTCGTTCCTCACACCGCCATTTGGCTTTAGTTTGTTCTATCTAAAAGGTGTCGCGCCAGCAGGGGTTACTACGCGAGATATCTACAAAGGTGTGATGCCATTCATCGCGATTCAGATTGTTGTGTTGGCGTCTTTGCTGTTTTTCCCAGGTTTTTACGGTATGAGTTAATCACTCGATAAGAAAGAGATTTTGTGAACTGAGAGTTTTTACCTTTTGAGACAAGTTGTTAAGCTGTTAATTATGTCTATGCAGACACAATCGATTCGTTTGTACTGCTAAGATAGTAAGCTGTAAAGGCAGCGTTTCATGGAGGGAAGGGATGCCTCTCAAAGCAAAGTTAATTCTGCTGACACTGATACCCGTGGTATTGGTGTCAGCGAGTATCAGCTGGATCTCTATCTATCAAACCAAGACCCTTGGCAAAAGGGAGGTGGAGATCTTTCATCAAAACCTGATCCAATCAAAAGAAGCGGCGCTGAAAGATACGGTCGACGTCGCTTTTGACTCCATTTCTTACATCTACAACGATCCGACTTTAGAAGAGAGTGTTGCCAAAACGCGTGTGAAAGCGATTTTAAATCGTTTGAGTTATGGGTCGGACGGCTATTTTTTTGCTTATGATAAATATGGTACCAACCTTGTACACCCAGTTCTTCCGGAGCTTGTCGGGGAAAACTTACTCTATCTTGAAGACGAAAATGGCGATCGCTTAATCGAAGCTTTATTGTATCAAGCGCAATCAGGTGGTGGATTTCATCAGTACCTGTGGCAAAAGCCATCTACGGGTGAAGTCGTCCCTAAGCTTAGTTACGCTGCATGGCTCGATAAGTGGGAGTGGATGATAGGGACTGGGCTGTATATTGAGGATGTCAGCCGAGAAGTCGCCAATATGCGCGCGGCAGTGAACAAAAATATCGAAACGACATTTTTCTCAGTCGTCGTGATCTTAGCGGTGACCGTTGCTGTAATCATTGTTCTCACTCTGGCGATCAATCTGCACGAGCATCGCCTCGCTGATAAGAACCTGAAAGAATTGGCACATAAAACCGTGATGTTCCAAGAAGATGAGAAAAAGCATTTAGCGCGAGAACTGCACGATGGAATCAATCAGTTGTTAGTCTCCAGTAAATGTCATTTAGACTTAATGAGTCATAGACTGGAAGACGAAAAACTCAAATCCCACTTAGATAAATCACAACGATCGCTCGTCACCGCGATAAATGAGGTGCGGCATATTTCTCATCAGCTCCGTCCAAGCGCCCTCGATGATATCGGTTTAGAAGCAGCATTGACGACCTTGCTACAGGATTTTCATTCCCATTCCGGGATTGATATCGAGAGCAATTTCGATACTCAGCAGCACAAACTGACTTCGGAAGTCGCAACGACGCTATATCGCGTCGCTCAGGAGTCTTTGAATAACATTGAAAAACATGCGCGAGCGAAAAAAGTAACGGTTACTTTGCAAAAAATGGGCAATATGCTGCAATTACTCATACGTGACGATGGGGTTGGATTTGTGGTTAACCATGCAGTGCACCAACAAGGGATTGGGTTAAGGAACATGCAAGAGCGTGTAGAGTTCATCGGTGGTGAATTTGAGCTAATGAGTGAGCTTGGCTTGGGAACAGAGATTACTGTGCTGCTTAATTTGGATGAAATAGTTTATGGATAAACCGATTAGTGTAGTGATTGTCGATGATCATCAAGTGGTATTGGATGGCTTCATGGCTCGTTTGGAGTTAGAGCCTGACATCGAAGTGGTGGGTACAGCAAGTAATGGCTTGGAAGCGATAGAGGTCGCAAAGCACTTGCAACCGGACGTCATATTGATGGATATCAGCATGCCAATAATGAACGGTATTGAAGCGACTGGTGTAATTAAAGAAGCTCGCCCAGAGAGCAAAATACTTATGTTGACCATGCACGATAATCGCGAGTACATCATGAAGGTCATGCAAGCTGGTGCCGTAGGATATATGCTCAAGGAAATCTCGGCCGAGAAAATGGTGCAAGCAATAAAAACGGTTAACCAAGGCTCGACGTATTTCTGTGAATCCGTCACACAAACACTCTTTACCCAAGAAGTGGTGCCTGCCACGCAAAAAACGAATCCTCTCAGCCGCAGGGAAGAAGCGGTACTTAAATTAGTTGCTCAAGGAAACAGCAGCAAGAAAATCGCCACTTTACTCAATATTAGTTATCGAACGGTAGAGACGCATCGCCATAACATTAAGCACAAGTTGGACTTACATTCGACGGCGGAGTTAGCAAAATATGCGTTTGAAACTGGGTTGACTGAGTAGGAGAGTAGTGCCCGCAAAAAGCGAGCACGTGGGAGCGAAACTAATCGGCTTTGGTAATGCTACCAAGCTCTAGCATTGGAGCAACATCGATGTCCTCTGCATTCATCATCGTCGAGATGCGTTGAACGGAAGATAGTAGAAGGGATTGCTCCCATTCTTCCAATTTTTGGAATCGATTAATGAAGTGCTCTTGCAGCGGCGTTGGTGCTTGTTTTAAGGCTTCTTGGCCCTTGCTCGTAAGTACAGCATGCACTTTACGCTTGTCTTGAACACTGCGCTGACGCTCAACAAACTGGCCTCGTTCTAGTCTATCTAGAATGGTCGTTGCGGTCGCTTGGCTCATGTTAGTGTGGCTAGACAACTGTTTAATCGTCACGTTATCTAAGTCATTGATAGCGCGCATCAAAATCAACTGTGGAGCAGTCAATCCAGACTCTTTGCTCAGCTTTTTAGAATGTAAATCAATAGCGCGGATGATCTGACGAATCGAGACCAATACTTCTTCGTACTTTTCCAATTTATTCATCCAGTCTGTAGGGAACATTTATCGAGGCGACACTAACTTAAATGCGCCCTTATTTAAAGGGGGGAAATCAAAAATTACCCCTACAATTTTACGCCGTGTCCTCAATACCATTTTGTCGCGCCTTTTCGACAAAATAAGAAGAGCTAAAATTATTATAGCAATAAATGTTTGTGGTCTAACTATTGTAGTAGTGATTTGTTCTATCAAAGGCCGTAACCACACAGTGAAAAGTAAGTTATTGGATTTTTTAATAGCAAAAAGATAGACAAAAACGTGTCAAATGATAGGATCTTGCGCCTTCACGGAATGCAAAACGTATCGTGTTCGAAAGATTTTTTTGTTTGGTACGTAAAAACACTACAAAAATAGAGAGGAACGATGACAAAGGGTATAGATAAGTACAGTATCGATAGTACCGACTATACGGTAGGTCAGGACAACGTTCAAAAATGGGGTTTTGATGTTCATAACCCAGTTTTTGGTATTAGTGCAGGTTTAATTGCGCTGTTTCTTGTCGCTGCATTAGTTCTAGATGCACATACCGCAAAGACGGCACTTGATGGGCTGAAGTGGAAAATTATTGGTTCATTCGATTGGTTGTTCATTATTGCAGGTAACATTTTCGTTATTTTCTGTTTGGCGCTTATCGTCTCACCAATGGGTAAGATTCGACTAGGTGGTAAAGACGCTGTCGCCGATTACTCGTTTATGTCATGGCTTGCAATGCTATTTGCAGCTGGTATGGGTATCGGTTTAATGTTCTGGAGTGTTGCAGAACCTGTCGCTTACTTCACCGGTTGGTATGAAACGCCACTTGGTGTTGAGGCAAATACACCAGAAGCCGCGAGATTGGCACTGGGTGCAACGATGTTCCACTGGGGCCTTCACCCATGGGCAATTTACGGTGTTGTAGCACTTTCTTTAGCATTCTTTGCCTACAACAAAGGTTTACCGCTATCTATGCGTTCGATCTTCTACCCACTTCTGGGTGATCGTGCATGGGGTTGGGCTGGCCACATTGTGGACATTCTGGCTGTGCTTGCGACTTTATTTGGTCTTGCTACATCCCTAGGTCTAGGTGCGCAGCAAGCAGCAAGTGGTATTCATCACGTATTTGGTGTTGAGCCAGGCCTGGGCCTACAAATCGTCGTTATTACCGTGGTGACTTTACTTGCTGTTGTTTCAGTCGTACGCGGCATCGATGGTGGTGTTAAAGTCATTAGTAACATCAACATGGTTGTGGCGTTCTTGCTACTGATTCTTGTTGGTCTTATCGGTTGGGCGGCGAGTTTAGGTTCGATTCCAACCACACTTATGGCATATGTAGAGAATATCATCCCACTAAGTAACCCGTTTGGTCGTACGGACGAAGCTTGGTTCCAAGGCTGGACAGTGTTCTACTGGGCTTGGTGGATTTCATGGTCGCCATTCGTAGGCATGTTCATCGCGCGTGTTTCTCGTGGCCGTACCGTTCGCGAGTTCATCACAGCAGTTCTACTGGTTCCAACTGCGGTTACCGTTGTTTGGATGTCTGTATTTGGTGGCCTGGCGATCGAGCAAGTTGTTGATAAAGTAGGTGAGCTGGGCACAAATGGCTTGACTGACGTATCACTTGCTATGTTCCAAATGTTTGATGTTCTTCCATTTGGTAGCATGCTTTCTATCATCGCTGTTGTGCTGGTACTTGTGTTCTTCATTACGTCTTCTGACTCTGGTTCACTTGTTATCGACAGTATCACGGCAGGTGGTAAAGTCGATGCACCTGTACTTCAACGTGTCTTCTGGGCATTCATGGAAGGTGCAATTGCGGTTGCTCTGCTATGGATTGGTGGCTCCGAGGCGGTTCAAGCTCTTCAGGCCGGTGCCATTTCTACAGCACTGCCATTTACCTTCATTCTGCTTGCAATGTGTGTGAGCTTATTGATGGGTATGCGAACTGAGCGTCAGTAATTCGGCATTTTATAAAACCGTCTGACTAACAATTAATCAAAAGGCCAGCAATTTGCTGGCTTTTTTTGTGCGGTTTTTATGACGCTCGAGACAAAAAAATGACACATGAAAGTTCATATTTTACAAAGAGTTAATGTGCTATTTTGTTTTTTAAAAATTAGTGAATAGTCGTAAAAAAGTGTGTAATATTCATGCACCTTAACTGTTCTCCCAACTCAAAAAACTATAAATATGAAATTATCATTAAAACAAAAGCTTATAGGCGCAAGCCTTTCTGCTGTTGTTGTGATGGCAACAGCACTTACTTGGTTGTCGGCTGGTCAATTATTTGATCAGACTCGTTCAGGTGTCTATTCACGTGCGCAAAGTCTTAGTACTACTGCGTCAGAGGGAATTTCTGATTGGGTCAATATCCGTAAAGATATTGCCACTGCGTTCAACGACTACTCGACCGAGCAAGACGTTGTTCCTTTCCTACAACAAGCTCGCAAGGCTGGTGGCTTCGATGACATCTTCCTTGGTACACCAAACGGTGATATGTACCGCTCTCATCCGGAGCGTAACCGTGCTGATTATGACCCTCGCACACGTCCTTGGTACAAGGATGCTGATGCCGCGGGTAAGCAAATCATCACAGCCGCATATCAAGACGCAATCACGAATGCACTACTTGTGACCATTGCTGAGCCAGTAATGAAAAATGGTCAGTTTGTTGGTGTTGTTGGTGCGGACGTACTGATCGATCAGCTTATCAGCGATGTGATTAACTTAGATGCAGGTGAAAACGCGCATGCGATGCTAATCGACATGAATGAAGGCACCTTCTTAGCGCATCCAGATAAAAGCTTGACGCTTAAGCCTATCACCAGTGTTCTAAAAGATTTTTCAGAAGAGGCAATTGAGCGCGCCGCCGATGAAGGTCGTATCGAAGATACGGTAATCAAAGGAAAAGAGAAGCTTTACTACTTCAATAAAGTTCCTGGTACGCATTGGATGTTTGCGATTGAAATGGATCGCGCAACAGAAGAAGCAGGTCATGCGGTATTGCTACGAGATCTATTGTTTACTGCTGTGGCGATCACGATTGTGGTTATTCTTGCAGTTTCTTGGCTAGTTGGTTTCTTGTTCCGTGACTTGAACCGCGTATCAAATGCACTGGAAGAAATTGCATCTGGCGAAGGTGACTTAACGCAACGCCTAGAACCACGCAGTGATGATGAAGTAGGTAAACTGGCGGAAAACTTCAACCGTTTTGTTGGCAACATGCACACAATGGTTACTAAGCTTAGCCACGTATCTTCTGCGCTTTCAGAGCAAGCACGCACGACAGCACAGCAAGCTGAGGAGCGTAGTCAGCGTATCTCTTACCAGCAAGATGAAATCAACATGGTGGCGACGGCCGTGAACGAAATGGCAGCAGCGACACAAGAAATTGCAGGTAATGCTGATAGCACGGCAAGTAACTCAGAAGAAGCGGTTCAAGCTTGTTCACACGGTTCAAGCCAAGTAACTCAAACGCAAGGCTCTATTCAGAACTTAGCGCAAGAAGTTCAAGTTGCTACTGATGTGATTCAAGAGCTAGAAGCACACGGAAATAGCATCAATACGATTCTATCAACGATTCAAGGCATTGCAGAGCAAACGAACCTACTTGCACTTAACGCGGCGATCGAAGCGGCACGTGCAGGTGAGCAAGGCCGTGGTTTTGCTGTGGTTGCAGATGAAGTCCGCGTATTGAGCCAACGTACTCATGCTTCAACGCAAGAGATTCAAGAAACTATCGAGATGCTACAAGGCACAACAGCCAAAGCGGTCGGTATTATGGGTGACAGTCGTCGTCTAGCTGATACCAGTGTTGATGATGCCAATGCGGCTGCAGCGAGCTTGACGCAAATCCACACTGCTGTTGAGCGTATCAGTGATATGGCAACGCAGATTGCTTCAGCAGCGGAAGAGCAAGCATCGGTAACCACTGAGATCACTCGTAACACTGAAGGTATTCGTGACGTGTCTAACGAGTTGTCAGTCGAAGCTCATCAAGCAGCAGAACAAGCTGCTCACCTGTCTGAGCTATCACACGAACTTGAACAAGAGATTCAACGCTTTAAGCTGTAATCTTGTCTCAACCTAAGTAAAAAAGGAGCCATCTGGCTCCTTTTTTGATCGCTATTAAGCGTGAAGTATACTACAGCCAGAACTCACTGATGGGTTGCTCTTCACTGTAATGATGGGCGATTTGCGCTTGCAGTAGCTCTGCGGTAGCAATTGCATCGGTTAATGCATGGTGAGGCGTATAGTCTGGCAGCCCATAACGGCGTCGAGATTGCGCTAGCCGAACCGATTCTGGTTTTTTCCCTTTTAAACGCTCCCAGAGAGAGCCGGAACGTTTCTGTTGAATCGTTTCTTCGAGGTGCAGCGTATCTAAAACAGGAAACTCAATACCTTCCCCTAAACGGCTTTTGAGCGCTTTATCCAGAAACTCTCTCTCGATACGACGGTAATGAACAACAATGATTTTCCCGCTTAAGGATGGTAGCAGCTCGCTTAAGATATCGCCTAAGTCAGGTGCATCGATCAATTCGCTGTGAGTAATACCGTGTATAATGACTGAATCTTCATCGAGTGCACGCTGTGGACGTACCTTCCAATGACGCGAGTTACGTAGGAAAATTCGCTTCAGGTTAAACGGCACCAAACCAATAGTAATGATGTCATGTTTTTCAGGATTCAAACCCGTCGTTTCGAAATCTAACGCCACGAACTCCACCTCAGATAACGGTGTTTCTGGAGCAGGCGGCTTGTTGCTATAAAACGCAATTAAATTCTCATCCTTCGCCATCTCCAGCTTTTGTTCAAACTTCGTTGGCCACTGAATGGTTGGCTTCTGAAAGAGCTTTTTAATCATGCTAAACCTCACTTAAAGCTCTTGTTCGCTTGGTAGCGGAACTTAAGGAAATTTTGACCATTGCTTAGGATCTGGAATGCATCCTTTAGGTTGCGACGTTCAAACTCAGAGAGGTTTTCCGGTTCGATATTGTTATCAGGCTCAATGCCTAGTTCCACATCCGTCGCTTGGTGACGAATACGTACCATGGAAATAAATTCTAACGCGTCTTTTAAGTCTTGTGCTCGACCTTTTGGCAAAATGCCAGCATCAATAATGTCGTCAAGACGCTCAAACGAGTTCTGTGCACGTGAACCAACCGCCAGAGAGTGAACGCGAATTAAGTCGACCAGAGGAGCAGTACCGCGACGTTTGAGGTTGATGGAGTTGTTGTGTCTGCCATCTTTTTCCATCACGAAGTCTTTAAAGAAGCCCAGAGGTGGTGTTCTGTTTAGTGCGTTACGAGCCAAACACGCTAAGAAGCGGTTGTTCTTTCGAGCGCGACGAACAATAAAGCTAGTTAACTGTTCTGCCCATTTTAAGCGGCCATAGACGCCATCCAAGTCGAAAAAGATGGAGGCGTTGAGTAGTGCTTTCGGGTTCGGGTTATCAATCCAGTCAGCAAAACACTCTTCCCACTCTGAACGAGTCATGCGCCACAGTGGGTTGGTTGCCATAATATCGCCTGTGCAATATTTGTAGCCGCAGGCATCTAACCCATCGCTGACGTATTTTGCTAGGGCTTCGAAGTATTTACCATGTTTCTCTTCTTGATAGGTCTCATCTAGAATGATGGCGTTATCTTGGTCAGTCACCAACAGTTGCTCATCTCGCCCCATTGAGCCAAGTGCAAGGAAACAATAAGGAATTGGCGGTGGGCCAAGCTCTTCTTCTGCCATTTCTAGCAGACGCTGTTTGAAGCTTCGGCCAATGACCGACATCGCGCTACCCACCATGTGAGAGTTGGCATCTTCATTGACCAGACGCACGAAGCTGCTTTTCACTTCTTCGGCAACAACGGCTAAATCTTCGATAGTCTGTTGTTGGAAAATACTACTCACCAGCAACAACGAATTCTGAGATTCATAACGAACAATGTCGGTTGTTTCGATAATACCGATTGGTAATTGGTTTTTTACCACTGGTAGGTGATGTACGTTGTAACGCAGCATCGTTAACATTGCTTCATAGATGTAAGCGTTGTGGTCAAGAGACATGACCTCCGTGGTCATCACACTAGACACATCGTCCTGTGGGGACAAACCTTCAGCTAACACACGGGTACACAAATCACGGTCAGTAATGATACCAAGTACTGGGGACTGTGGATCGTCTTCGTCACGAACGAAATCTGGGTCGACGATAAGTAAAGCCGATACGTTGTCATTCGCCATTTGCTGCGCGGCTTGCTGGATTGTCTGACCACGATCAATCGTATGAGCATCGCCAGTCAGCAAGGTTTTCACTTTCGACGTCGTCAGGTCATTGGCGTCTTTGTTTTCTGAAATGGCTTGGCGTAAACGAGCGCTATTTTCAACTTCAACAAAATCCGCAAAGGAATCAAAGTTATCGTAAATTTCTTGGAAAATGTCACCAGGAATACAGTAGAGCAGGGTATCCTCAATGGCTTTTACCGGAAAGCGGACTTTGTTATTGGTGAGCATGCCCATCTGGCCAAATAGGTCACCTTCGTCAAGGCGATTATACAGCTCACCTTTGCGTCGATAAACTTCAACAACACCGCTTCGCACCACGTATAAATCTTGGATATAGTCTCCAAAATGGATGATGGGGGTATCTTCTCGGTAGTACGAGATTTCGACACTCTCTGTCACCTTGTTTAGTGTTTCTTCAGGGAGTTCATTGAACGGGGGATACTTGGCGAGAAAGTTGTAAATCTCGAGAAGTTCTGCATCCATCGAAGGCGCCTTTTAGTTCGCAAATAATAAAGTAATCTTAACTTAGTTTTAAAACAGAGTCTTATCTGAACCGCGATTTTCGTGCTCAGTCATAAGATTCTGACATATCGCACGATAAGGGAGCTTCATTTTTACTACTATATGGTCACCTCAATTGAAAAAGACGTCGTCGATATGTTTTCTTCGTGATGACTGATTAGATCTTTGGCTGTTTCAGATCGTTATCACGTCTTTAGATTACGCTATTCTTCTTGAGCCAAGTAGCTCAGGCGATGGAATACAGTGTTTAGATAATTCTCATGAAAGGAAGTCGAATGATGAGAAATTTATTGCTTGTTTCTTTAGCTGCTTTGCCGGCGATATCAAGCGCAGCGGTCATGGACCAAGCAGAAAAGTTTGGGTACGAACACATTCATTTGGATGTTGGTGCCGGAACGACAAACGAAGAATGGTTAGATAACTCTAATGCGACCACAGTTGGACTCGGTGGTAACTATTTGTTTACTGAGAACTGGTTGTTTAATGTTGATTACTCAGCGCAGTTTTTCCATCCGGATGATTTTACTCTTCGCATTGACCGCCTTTTGTTTGGTGGTGGTTACCGTTATGGAGTTACAGAGCAATTCGATATCTACGGGATATATGGAATAGGCGCAATCAAAGCGAAAGCGACGGACGACAAAACGGATAATACGTTGTCTTCCGATAGCGAATTGATTCAAGCTGTAACTGTTGGGGTGAATTACTTGCTCAGTGAAAAGCTTATTGCGACAGCTGAAGTGGAGTTGAACCGAAGTGATATCGTTGATGAGAACAATTTTAAGATCGGTCTTAACTACCAATGGCATAAAGTCATCGGCACTGGTCTTTTTTATCAGTTTAGAGATACTGATTACAGCGGTGAAAGCTCAGATTACGTCAATGAAGTTGGGCTGAGTTTGAAGTTTGTCTACTAGATCGGACGGGTTCGTTTTTGGCGTTAAGTTAAAACAAACAAAAAAGGTCAGCTTATGCTGACCTTTCCTTTTAATAAAGTATGCGACAGTCGATTATAAAACCGCTGCAATGCCTTTACACAGAGGGCCCATATTTGACTTCGTCATACCAGCAACACTGATTCGGCCAGAACCGACAATGTAAATGCCGAACTCTTCTTTAAGGCGGTTAACTTGCTCTTTAGAAAGACCAGAGAAAGAGAACATACCATTTTGACGTTCGATGAAACTAAAGTCTGCGTCCACACCCTCTGCTTTTAGTGTCGCTACAAATAGTTCACGCATTTCTTGAATGCGGTCACGCATTTCTGCTACTTCAGCTTCCCATTCCGCACGCATTTCGGCGTTGCCAAGTATGTGAGTCACGACAGCGCTGCCGTGTGCAGGTGGGTTAGAGTAGATAGAGCGAATAATGGCTTTAACTTGAGAAAATGCGGTTGTTGCGACTTCTTCTGACTCAGCTACTAACGTGAAGGCACCTACGCGTTCATTGTATAGGCCAAAGTTTTTCGAGAAAGAGCTCGCGACTAGGATTTCTTTGTTGTATTTAGCAAAAGTACGAAGACCTGCAGCATCTTCTTCCACACCTTTAGCAAAGCCTTGGTAGGCGAAGTCGAACAGAGGAAGCAATTTCTTCTCTGCGACAAGTTTCGCCAATGTTTCCCATTCTTCAGCCGTAGGATCGATCCCTGTAGGGTTGTGACAGCAGCCGTGTAGAAGCACGATGTCGCCTTCAGATGCAGATTGCAGATCATTTAGCATCGCATCGAAGTCTTTGTCTTTTGTTTCAGCATTGTAGTAGCTGTATTGTGCCGTTTCGATACCAGCAGCAGTAAATACGCCGTTGTGGTTCGCCCATGTTGGGTTGCTGATCCAGATCTTTACATCGCCTAGTTGACGTTTAATAAACTCGCCGGCAACACGTAGTGCACCAGTACCACCCGGAGCTTGAGCTGTTTTAGCGCGTTTTTCGTTTACAATTTCTGCATCAGAGCCGAAAAGCAGTTTTTGCACTGCAATGCCGTACTCTGCTGTGCCTTCGATGGTTAGGTAAGATTTGGTTTTTTCAGTTTCAACAAGTGCTGCTTCAGCTTTCTTTACTGTCGCAAGAACGGGAGTTTCGCCTTGCTCGTTTTTGTAAATACCTACGCCAAGGTTAATTTTGTCTGCGCGAGCATCTTTTTTAAACTCTTCAGTAAGGCCAAGAATAGGGTCAGCCGGAGCGGCAACTACTTTTTCAAACATAATCTTCATCCATGTTAATCGAAGGGGTGTGCTAACATTTATACCTTTCAGCAATATTGGTTACAACCGTTACTGAAAAGAAAACCTAAAAAAGTTGCGATTTGAAACAGAATTCTAACATAACTAAAGTTTTTGCCATGAAAACGTTTGGTAGGCACAGAGTTTGAAGGGCATTTATGCCATGGTTGGAGAAGTTTTGCACACATCCCAATCGTTTCAATTCAGTGCTTTGCGTTAACGCGTTTATAATTGTCTAGTGAGGATTTGTTGAGACAAAAACGCCCCACCAAAGGTGGAGCGTTTACTGTTAGAAGTATGGATATCGGTTGGGGTTATTTCTTTAGATTGATTTCCGACTCAACCGCATTGGTTTCGATGTCAGGGTTAGAAGAAAGTTTTTCAGTCGCCCAGTCGTTCATATGCTTTAAGATCGCTTTTAATGCGTGCTTTTCGGTTGGTACTTCTGTCTTTTCAACTTCAAGTTTTTGCTTCGGATGCGTACCCGTCGCATCTTCCGCAACGTGTAGCCAATCTGGGTGCCAGTAATAAGGTTGGCCGGAAGGAGAGCTCCAAGAATGTACGCCGTTGGATTCACCTTTGTATTTAATATCTTCTTCGTTGTATTTCGCCATTATTGTTTTCTCTCATAATCCATGAGTTGAGGTGTGCATCACCATTACTATTTAAATGTAACAGATGTAATGAAAATTAATGTGATAACAATCGACTTATTTTGCCCTTTGAACGCTATAGAAGATGCGTACTTCTCATTCAGAAGAATTTACTATTTGGCAGGTTTTAGCTTTATTTGTGTTTAAAGCATACAACGATGGATTCGCCTACCTAATGCTATTCTTGAACGGTGATAGAGCCTAAACTACTCGTCATTCAAGTGTTTGAGAATCGCCGCTTTTGCATGCTCTTCTGTCGCTGTTTCTCCATCAGGGACTTCAAGGTCAGCCTTTTTGTGTTCACCCAAAGCATCTTCAGCGATATGCAGCCAATCAGGATGCCAATAATAAGGGGTGGTACTGCCAGGATGGTCCCAGCTATGTACACCTTTATGTTTTCCGCGATACGAGAGATCGTCCATTGTAAAAACTTTCATCGCTTCCTCCTGATTTAAAGACAGTAGTTCGAAGTGAGTTTAACGCACTCAGTCCAACGTAAAACCTTGGCTTTTAGGTATTGCAAAGATGTGAGGCAATATGTGTGTAACGGTCAAAGTATGGGATATAAACGCTCACTTCGTGGCTGAAATATCTATTGATAAGCTTGATAAATTACGTTGCTAAATTGAATACTCCCATATCAGAATGCTGGCGCGAAGTATGCTATGGTGCGGCTGTAAGTGAAATGAGGGAAACATGAACCGATACCGTCAACTGGCTGAGCTGTTCAAAACGCAGATTCAGCAAAATACTTGGAGAGCAGGGGAAAAGCTGCCATCAGTGCGTGTAACAAGCCGAAACCATTCTGTCAGCGCAGGTACGGTATTACAAGCTTATCAGCTGCTCGAAGCACAAGGTTGGGTCGCAGCGAAACCTCAGTCTGGATACTTTGTTACTGCGGAGTTGGACCGCTTCGAACCGAGTTCTCCAGCCACTTCCGTTTATCGCTCCAGCATCAACGATGAACTTTACGACTACCTCAAAAATCAGGCCTCATCGAATGCGGTGAAGTTTGGCTCCGCGTTTCCAGACCCTGCATTGTTCCCATTAGAAGCGCTAAACCGCAACCTAGCCAGCTCAGGCAGGAAGATGGGGGCAGAGACGTTATTGGATAACTTGCCGCCGGGCTGTGAGTCTCTACGCCGTTTGATTGCTCAACGGTACATCCAACAAGGTATGGTGTTTACCCATGATGATATTGTCGTTACTTCTGGCGCATTAGAAGCGTTGAATTTGAGCCTTCAGGCCGTGACCCAGCCTGGAGATACTGTTGTAGTTGAATCACCGACATTTTATGGCGCACTTCAAGCGATTGAACGTTTAGGTCTAAAGGCGATAGAAATAACGGTGGATCCGTTAACTGGACATTCAGTGGATCAAATTGAAGCGACTTTTACCGACAATGATGTTCGCGCATGTTGGTTAATGACTAACTTTCACAATCCAACAGGAACCTTATTAAGTGACGGGCAGAAGCAGCGTATCGTCGAACTGGCTGACAAATACGATGTGTACTTGATCGAAGATGATGTGTATTCAGAGCTTTATTTTTCTGAAAAAAAGCCAAGCTCACTTAAAGCTTTTGATACACAAGAGCGCGTATTGCATTGTGGATCATTTTCAAAAAGCCTTTGCCCTGGCTATAGGCTGGGCTGGGTGGTAAACAAACGCTTCAATGCGCAACTTCAAAAGCTGCAACTTATCTCGACGTTGTCAGGCAGTGCACCAATCCAGCAGGGTATCGCGCATTACTTGCAAAACGATAGTTATGATAGCCATCTTAGAAAACTGCGAAAGAATCTTGAGCAGCGGCAATTGGCGTTTATTGAACTGGTTGATAAGTACTTTCCCCAATCGATTCGTTACACGCAACCGGAAGGCGGCTATTTTCTTTGGATAGAACTGCCGAAAACAAAGTGCGGAAAAGCGATTTATCAAAAGTTATTGGAAGCGAACATCACTGTAGCATTTGGTCAGTTGTTTTCTGTCGCTCCAAATTATGAGAACTACCTGAGGCTTAATACATCGTTACCTGTAAATGATGAATTAGAACAAGCCGTGAAGACGGTCGGAGAATTACTTCATTAGCCAACTGTTTACCTGTTTTTTGCTCAAACTGTATCAGTGGACGATACCGAAGCTGTGTTTCAATCATGGGCAGACAACCATTTAGGTTAGGAGCCGGAATGAAAAAGCAGTTGGTAAAGCATGAACTTAGGTTGATGGGTGTTGCTATTTTTAGCGCATTTTTGTTGGTGTTTGCACACTTGATATTGGCGAAATCTTTTTCTCATATGGTTTGGACGGAATACACTGCTGCCGTTATCCCATTTGTGATGTTTGGCTTGTGTGTGGTTGGAGTAAAATACGCAGCGCGAGCAGATGAGGATGACGACGAAAATAACAACTAGAGTGCATACATCGGTTGCTAGAAAATCATTCGTACAAAATAAAAGACCTCCACATGGGAGGTCTTTTTAATTCGATATCACTAAAAAGTGATTAGAAGTTCGCAGAGCGAGGAGTACGTGGGAATGGGATCACGTCACGAACGTTGCCCATACCAGTTACGTAAGATACTAGGCGCTCGAAGCCTAGACCGAAGCCTGCGTGTGGCACTGTACCGTATTTACGTAGGTCGCGATACCAGCTCATATGTTCAGGATCGATACCCACTTCACGCATACGTGCATCTAGAATGTCTAGGCGCTCTTCACGCTGAGAACCACCGATGATTTCGCCGATGCCCGGTGCTAGAACGTCCATTGCTGCAACTGTTTTACCGTCATCGTTAGCACGCATGTAGAATGCTTTGATGTCTTTCGGGTAGTTCTTAACGATTACAGGTGCTTTGAAGTGTTCTTCAGCAAGGAAACGCTCGTGCTCAGAAGACATATCGATACCCCATTCAACTGGGAATTCGAACTCACGGCCTGAATCAAGAAGAATCTGGATTGCGTCAGTGTAGTCAACCTGCGCGAAGTCAGAAGAAACGAACTGCTCTAGACGAGTGATTGCTTCTTTGTCGATGCGTTGAGCGAAGAACTCAAGGTCATCGCGACACTCTGCAAGCACTGCTTTAAACACGTACTTGAGCATGTCTTCAGCCAGTTTCGCTACATCATCCAGTTCTGCGAACGCAACTTCAGGCTCAACCATCCAGAATTCTGCTAGGTGGCGGCTTGTGTTTGAGTTTTCAGCTCGGAAAGTAGGGCCGAAAGTGTAAACTTTGCTTAGCGCACAAGCGTAAGCTTCTGCGTTTAGCTGACCAGATACGGTTAGGAACGTCTCTTTACCGAAGAAGTCTTCGTTGTAGTCCACTTTACCAGCGTCAGTGCGAGGAAGGTTTTCCATGTCTAGCGTAGATACGCGGAACATTTCACCAGCGCCTTCAGCATCTGAAGCCGTGATCAACGGCGCAGATACCCAGAAGTAACCTTGCTCGTGGTAGAAGCGGTGGATTGCTTGAGATAGGCAGTTACGTACACGTGCTACTGCACCGATTACGTTTGTGCGCGGACGTAGGTGCGCAACTTCACGTAGGTACTCGATTGAGTGACGAGTTTTTGCCATTGGGTAAGTTTCAGCATCTTCAACCCAACCAACCACTTTAACGTCAGTGGCAGCAAGTTCGAAGTCTTGACCCTTTGCAGGAGATTCAACAATCTTACCAGTTACTTCAACAGAGCAGCCAGTCGTTAGCTTTAATACTTCGTCTTCGTAATTATTAAGATTATTTGGGACCACGGCCTGAATCGGGTCGAAACAAGAGCCGTCATATATGGCAAGGAAAGAGATTCCAGCTTTGGAATCACGACGTGAACGGATCCAGCCACGAACAGTCACTTCGCTGTCTACTGCTAGCTGACCTTTCAATACGTCTGATACAGGCGCGTAAGTCATGTTTTCAATATTCTCCATTGAGGTAAAAATTCAACTCAACGCTTACTTAAAGTACTTGTCTAATAACATTTTTGTTCAAAAAACAAGCTAAGCGCTGAGTTGGGTAGCATTTTACAGATTCAACGAGACATATTACCTGTCAATTCGCTCGCATCAACCTTTATATTCGTTTTGATGGGGAGAATCTCTCTATTTATTCACTCTTTGGTGCTCTGAAAGTGTGAATTGGTTTAGTAATTGCTCTAAACGTTCGGATAGATGCTCTAAATCAACACTAATATCACGCGTGTGCGATGCTGATTGCGATGTGTCGTTAGCATGCAGTGTGATCACATCTATTTTAGATTGAATATGCTGACTTACATCAGATGTGGTTTGCGTCTGGTTTTGGATATCTTCTGCATGTCTGAGCACTTGGCGCATTTCGTCAACAACGTTATGCATTGTGGCTGATAGTGCCTCGACATCGACAGAGCGTTGATGAGCAAACTGGCAGACGGTATCAACAGAAGTTAATGACTCTTCACTTCCTTGCTGGAATTGAGAAATGATATGTTCAATATTACCAGTGGCCTCAGCCGTCCTAGAAGCCAGGTTACGCACTTCTTCCGCGACGACCGCAAAACCGCGTCCTTGCTCTCCGGCTCGGGCGGCTTCAATAGCAGCATTCAACGCGAGCAGATTGGTTTGTTCTGCAATACCCTTAATAACCACAAGAATGGACGACACTTCTTCGGTTCTTTGATTTAGAGAGCTGATTTTTTCCCGTACGGTATCAATGTTACTTACTAGTTGTTTGATGTCTTCACTGACGTTGTGTGCTTGGCTTGCACTATGAGTGGCGACATCAACGGTGTGATTGACCAAAACAGTAGCGTTGTTAGTCGAGTCCTCAACCGCAGTTTGTTGCTGCAACATATCGGTGATATTACTTTGTACTTCGTTGGTCTCTAGCTGTTGGTTATTGGCCGCTTTATCTGTGGACTGCGCGACAGCAGTTAGTTTACTCGCGGAGTCGGCAAGTGAGTGAGAGGTGTCTTGCACACGTTCTAAGCTTTCAGAGACCGTATCCATGAATGAATTGATTGCAGTAGAAAGTTGGCCCACTTCATCCTGTTGGTGATGCATAAGTCGTTGAGATAGATCTTTGCTATGGCTCACATTCGACATGAATTTCGACGTTCTTTGAATTGGTCGTACAATGATTTTCTGAATCAAACTCATCGTTATGATGAAGCCCACAAGTGCGATTACGGCCATTATTCCCATCGCAAACATTGCCTGTTTACTGATCATTGAATTGACATGATTCATGTTGTATTCCAAGCGAATCGCGCCCAACACTTCTCCTGCTGGTGCAACGTGGCAAGAAACGCAGTTGGTGCCACGGTAATTTTCGCTCGATTTCATTGGTAGCGCGACTACTAACCCTTTGCCCCAATCGGCTGAGATTGGTTCAATCACCAGTTCACCATTCACGCTCGTTGATCAATATCATCGACAGGCTGCTGGTTTTGTTGCCCAGGTCCGTAAAGTTTGGTCACAGTATCAGCTCGCAACACGCGAACTGCTTCAATGCCTTCTTGGGCCAGGGCTTTTTGACGTAAGGTTTCTTTTTGCGACATGGTGCCCGTAAGCATCATCATATTTAGGCTATCGAAATAATTGCTAGCCTTATCATGGAGTTGTTCACTAAGAACATCATTGATTAAGGTTTTTTGTTGATGGTATTGGTAAGCCGTAGAGGCAGCTAGAACGCAGCTGAAGACAGCAATTAACGCCAGTAAGAGCTTAAAAGTGATAGTTGAGCGCATAAATTTATAAGTGTAATTGGAACGAACTGCACAATATTAATGTGCACAAATGCGCACTGCGAACAACGAAATGAATGATTGTGACCCCACACATGTTGGGGATATGTAATTGTGATGTGAGTGCTGTGTAATCAAATGTTTGGCGCGTGACAAAAATACGACGCCGAGACAAAAGTTTTGATTACTTGCGCTGAGAGCCCTCCACGTTTTGTTGCGTTTGTATTTAGTAAAGTTGAACCAAAACATACGTCATTTTTGAGAGCAGCACATGTAATCACGCGTAATTTTGGCATAAACCGTTGCTCGCATCTACACTGAAAATTGATAGAAGTGAAGTACTTGTAGTTAGTGGCTCACATCTTTCTGAAGGGGAGGATAGCGTGAAGACTTCAGAATATAAGATACTCGTAGTTGACGATCAACCAGTGGTCAGGAAAACATTAACGATCTGTTTGAATAACTTAGGTATAAAGAAAGTTTTAGAAGCTGAAAATGGCAAGAAAGCAAAGGAGCTTGTGGCGTTTGGCGAATTCGACGTAATTTTTTGTGACTTGAATATGCCAGTAGAGGATGGCTTCGAGGTCCTGATGTTTTTAGGTACCATGAAGTTTCCAGGTGCTGTCATAATCATTAGTAGTGAAGAACAAGAAATCTTAGCATCTACATCTAACTTAGCGCGCTTTTATGACTTGAATATTATAGGGTGTGTAGAAAAACCTATAACGTTTAAAGTGGTTCAAAATATCATAGAGGGAATTGAAGCGTTACCCACTCTTAAACGTACAGAAACACAACTTTTCGAACTGCCTGAAGATGAACTAGTTAAATACCTAGAAGCACAGAAAATTGAGGCTTACTTTCAACCTCAAGTAGATCTGGCGTCAAGAAAGATGAAAGGTGTAGAAATTTTAGCACGAATTAGTGATGACCAAGGTTCATTGATCCCACCGGATAGTTTTATTCCCACAGCAGAAAGGTCTCCTTCTATCATACTTGATCTTACGAAGAATGTTATTGATAAGGCCTTGAAAGAAATATCAGAAAACTATGACTCTTTTTGTGATCTAACATATGCGTTTAATATATCAGGGAAAGTTTTAGAAAATAATGACTTTCCCAATTGGCTCTGTAGAACGGTTGATAAGTATGGTATTCCACATGAAAACATTATTTGTGAGTTAACTGAAACAGCAATAAGCTCCAGCCCGACTATTGTCGATACTCAAATGCTCAGGTTGAGAATTATGAAATTTAAGTTATCTATCGATGACTTTGGTACTGGGTACTCATCAATAGCTAAGTTACATACGATCCCATTTAATGAAATAAAAATAGATAAAGAGTTTGTTTTTAACTGTCTCACTAACATTAAATCTGCTGCGATTGTTGAGCAAAGTATAGCAATGGGAAAAGCGCTAGGAATGTCAGTTGTTGCAGAAGGTATTGAAAGCATTGAGGTGGAGGAGTTTCTAATTAGTAAGGGTTGTGAAATAGGACAGGGATATTTTTATTACAGACCAACTAAGTCTAGTGAAATAATAAATGTAATTAATGAATTTAACTTTAATAGTGAGAGTCGTTAATGAAGTTTTCTATTAAGTTACCTTTATTATTTTTTATATTAAGTTTGGTTATGCTAAGTGCGGTTACATTTGTTTCTTGGAAAGGTAAAGATATTCTTCAGGATACCACTTTAACAAATATAGAAAGGGAAGCCACTTTATTAATTAGACTAATAGAGAGAAATTTATTTGAACGATATCACGATGTACAGGCTTTTAAACTTTCTTTAGGTCAATTTGAAGTGAATTATTTAGACAAAAACGCTCTCAGTCCTAAAGTTATAGATAACCTAAATGATTTTGTAAGAAATTATAAGGTGTATAGACGAGTAATAATATTTGATTCTAATGGAAATGTTTTAGCTAGCAACTCTGAAAATCCTTTTGGAAAGGAACTCATAGATCTTGATATAAGCCCTAGTAAAATACGTGATAGCATCTGGTTTCAAGAGGCTATGAATGGTCTTACGCTTGAGCCAGAGCAACCAGAAAGCAGTTATGTAACGGGTCCGAATCGATATTTGATTGATAATGACTCTAACTCTTTCGATATGCTTTTTGCATCAGTTATTCGCAACGCTAATGGTCAAAGTATAGGACTTTGGGTAAATGTCGTCGATTTTAGCGCGGTCGAAAAGATAGTTGAGGAAACATATGAGCTACTTTCAAGCCGAGGGCTGCAAAGTGCAGAGCTAACCATCCTTGATGATCAAGGAAGAATTATCGTGGACTATGATCCTGTTGGACAGAGTAAGTCAAGATATACACGAGATTTTAGTGTCTTAAGTCGTTTGAATCTAGCAAATAATGGTGTCGAGGGAGCAAGACTGGCGGTCGCAGGGCTCAGTGGGTCTAATATTTCAAGACATTTTCGAAAACAAGTGCAACAAGTTACAGGTTACGCACATACCAGTGGTGCTTATGATTACCCTGGTCTGGGTTGGTCTGCAATGATTCGTGTTGGTGTTGATGAAGCATTTTACGAGTCTGACTCCCTTTTTAAAAATACATTGCTTCTTTCAATACTAATTTTGGGTTTGATTTTACTAGTATCATTCTATTTGGGCAAACAGATTGCTCGTCCGCTAAGTGCCTTAGCGCTGAGTATTAAGCGATTAGCAAGTGGAGAGAAGAATATAGAGCTTCCTGCTATTTACGGTAAAAATGAACTAGCGGTTATGGTAGCAGAGCTTAATAATTTAAAAGAAATTGTTATCGAAAGAGAAAGGCTGACGAAAGAAACGGATGAACAAAAGTTTTTGTTAGATATTCAGAGTAAAGCAATAGACTCTACAGCATCAGGAATAATTGTTACTGATATTAATCGGGAAGATTATCCAATTATTTTTGCAAATAGAGCTTTTGAAATTCTTACAGGTTATTCTAAAGAGGAAGTTCTTGGTAGAAACTGTCGATTTTTACAAGGTGACGATAAAGATCAAGATGGTTTAGAGGCGATACGTGAGGCTCTAAAAAACAACTCATCTATATCTGTTATTTTGCGGAACTACCGTAAAGATGGAACATTATTCTACAATAATTTAAGAATTGACCCAGTTTTTGATGATGAAAATAAAATCACACATTTCATTGGTATCATTACTGATATAACAGAGATAAAAAGACGCGAAGAAGAGACAAAGATTAAGCTGGAAAGAGAAATACAAACTAGAACAAAAGAAGCTAGAGAGTCTGAGACTCGATTAAGAACGGTATTTGATACCGCTTTAGATGGCACCGTTGTTATCGACAAAAATGGAATTGTATTAGATATTAATCGATCAACTGAACTTATATTTGGACGTGTTAGAGAAGAACTAATCGGAGAGAATGTTTCTATACTTATGCCATCGAGTTATGCTCATGAACATGATGAATATATTCGTAAGTTTTTGTTTACTGGTGATAAGAAGTTAATTGGAACTCCAAGAAAAGTTAAAGGTTTGCATAAGTCAGGACGTGTTTTTCCAATAGAGATATCTGTAGGAGAAACTAAGGTTGATGACTCTCAAGTGTTTGTTGGGATTATAAAAGATATAACTAGTCAAGAGGATACAAAGCAACGAGAATTAATGCTTCAAAACGAACTACGTGAACGAGAAGTTATCTACAGAGCCGCTTTTAGCCAAGCCGCTGTAGGAATTTGTCGTGTTAGTTTAGAGGGAAGTTTCATCGAAGTTAACGATAAAATGTGTGACATATTTGGCTACAGTGAAAAGCAATTACTTTGTATGTCAGTAGAAGAGGTTACTCATCTCGACGACCTCAACAAAAGTCGAGCAATGATGTCTTTATTAATTGAAGGTAAAAAGCGTAGTTTTTCAATAGACAAGCGATATCTTAGTAAAGAAAAAGGAATATTTTGGGCTACGGTTTCTGTATCGGCTGTTTTAGACGATGATAATCAACCTAAATATTTTATATCAGTAATAGAAGATATATCTAATCGGAAGAAAATTGAGAAAGAGCTTCGATCGGCGAAAAGATCTAGAGATGAGTTATTAAGGGGTATGCGCCTAGCTTCAGATGCAGGAGGAATTAGCAATTGGGTGCTGAACACGGAATCAGGAGTTTTTAAGTGGGACGATAAGATGTATGAGCTTTATGGCGTCCAAAAAGGCACTAAGCTTTCAGTAAAAGATTGGGAAGGAGCAATACATCCAGACGATTACGAACAAGCAACAAATGCCTTTACTAAATCTCTAGAAACCAAGGAAGTATTCAACGCTGAGTTTAGAATAATTAATCAAGATACAGATCAAATTCGGTGGATAAAAGCGGCTGGAGATGTTGTCTTCGACAAAGAATCTGGTGATGAGATGGTTTTTGGAGTTAACGTGGATATCACTGATGAGAAGGATGCTCAAGCTGCTTTAGAGCGTGAAACCTTATCGGCAAAACAGGCTAATGCTGCGAAGTCTCGTTTTCTCGCTACCATGAGTCATGAAATACGTACGCCTATGAATGGTGTAATCGGTATGGTTGATTTACTTAAAGAAACAAATCTGAGTACAGATCAGCACAGTATGGTTCGTACAATACGTGATTCATCGTTTTCTTTGCTAGAGATAATAAACGACATATTAGACTTTTCAAAAATAGAGTCAGGAAAAATCGAGCTTGACCTTACCACTGTAAATATTCTCAGTTTAATTGAAAAAACCCTAGATGCCTTATGGGTTAATGCTCATCAGAAAGGTATCGGTTTGTATCTTTATTTCGAAAATACAATTCCTCAAGAACTACTGCTAGACACCGTTAGAATTCGTCAAGTCCTTCTAAATTTGTTAGGTAACGCTATCAAATTTACAAGTAGTGAAGAGAAAAAAGGAGTTATCAAATTATGTGTAAGTTATCAAAACAATAGTTTAAGAATTTCAGTTGACGATAACGGAGTAGGAATGAGCCCAGAGCAAGTGTCTCGACTCTTTACTCCTTTCGTTCAAGCGGACAGCTCAACTACACGAAAATTTGGAGGTACAGGTTTAGGGCTTAGTATTAGCAGATCCTTTGTTGAGCTTATGGGAGGACAAATAGAAGTTTCAAGCAAGCTTGGTTACGGAAGCTGTTTTTCATTCTCCATTCCCGCAGAGCCTAATGAATCCTCGCCAGCACTCTACAGTTATGAACTATCGAGTTTTAAAGTTGTATTAAATATCGATGATGAAAACTTATCACATATTGTCAGAAAAATGCTTTTGGACCTCAAGGTGGCAGATATTTTTGATGAGATTGAAAAATTAACGAATCAGAGTGAGTCGAGCATTATTTATATTGGTGACCAAGCAAACCAATTAGATGAAAATAGTAAATTCCGTGTTTTAGAAGTCATAGATAATCCAACAGCAATTAAAGGTTATATTAAACCTAATAAGTATGTGATTGGTACACATCCTTTCAAACCCAGTGATTTTATTACGGCCCTTGCGGTGTTATCTGGAAAAGAAAGCCCTGACTTTGATTGGTCTGAGTGCCTTTATGGTAAAGATAATTGTCAGTTTGATTCGAATGATAAGGATAAAAGTGGCATCACTATACTTTGTGCTGAAGATCAACCGACTAACCAGTTAGTTCTATCTCAACAGCTGGACCATCTTGGTTTCAGTTATGATATGGCTTCTGATGGAAAAGAGGCTTTTGAACGATGGTCAGAGGGAGATTATGACTTAGTATTAACAGATTGTCATATGCCAAGGATGGATGGATTTGAGTTGACATCAGAAATAAGGCGAGTAGAGGAAATGAGGGGCGAGGGGAGAACACTAATTATCGCCCTTACCGCTAATGCAATGTTAGGTGAGGCTGAGCATTGTTTAGAAGCCGGTATGGATGACTACATAACTAAACCTGTGGAGTTAAAAACGTTGAATAAAGTGCTGTCGTTACGCTTAAGGGGAAAAACATTAAGAAACAAGAGTGATACAAAGCTGATTGAAACATCGCATATGAATTCAATTGAGAAGGCTAATTTCTCTAAATTGATCGATTATGATCATCTATCTGCCGTTATCGGGTCTGACAATGTGGAGATGCAGAAAGCAGTGCTCTCAATGTTTTGGGATAATATTGTTCGAGACATAGAGAAGCTAGAAGCTGCCATTAAAGAGGCTAACCTTGAACTAGTGAGAAACCTTGCTCATGGAGCTAAGGGCGCGGCTACATCAAGTGGGGTATTGTCATTAGGGTTTTTATTCAAAAGGTTAGAAGAAAACTACGTCAATGCTAGGAAAGTTGACTCTCTTATGAGAGAGATAAAGCAGCTCATTAAACAGGTTGAGAGCCAGTTAATGCAAGAGAATATAATTTAGCGTTCCTTTAGGAGATATGGATGTTTAACTCAAATACGATAGATCAAGCTCCTTTCGACTCCTTCGAAGAAGCTAGTCGCTTTACACTGAAGTATCTTCATAAAAAGTATGGATTTGGCGCCTGGATGTTAACAAGAAAAAATGAAGAAGATTGGATCATTTTGCAGGTAGAAAGCGACAAGTACAATATTAAGGAGCTATCGACGTTGGTTTGGAGCGATTCGATTTGTAGCCGAATGGTACAAGGTAACGGGCCTAGGTGGGCTCCTTCTGTGCAAGCTATTGAAAATTACAAATGTGCACCTATAAACCAACAGCTAAGTATTTGCTCTTATGTTGGAATCCCTATCTGTTACCCTGATGGGGAGTTGTTTGGAACATTGTGTGCTATAGATACTGCAGTTCATAAATCTATTCCATCTGATGGGCAAGCCACGGTAGAGCTTATTTCAAAGCTTTTGTCTAGCATGCTGTGTATGGAAATAGAGAGAAATACCGCGGCGAGTAGACAAATGTATCACCTCCCAAGTCAGTTTAAGGACGCTGAGACTGGTTTTTTTAATAGATTAGGTTGGTCTATATTTTTAGAAAAAGAGCAGAGCGATGTCAGAACCGTTGGTGTTCCATTATATATAATTGCTATTGATGCACTGGGTATATTTGATGAGAGTGGAGATTCTTATAAGAGTAATTTATACAATTTATGTGAAATTTTAAAAAATTTTCAAAGAGGTGATAATTATATAGCCAGACTAAATGATAGCATCTTTACTATATTAGTACATGATATAAACACTATAGATTTTAATAATCTATACCATGAGTTGTACAAAAATATATCTAATTTAGAGCTTCAGGTTAAAATCGGATGTAAGAAACATTTATATAATAAAAACTTAGACGATACAGTTATTGAAGCTATAAAAGACGCTCAATAAGAATAGAGATGTTGTAATTTTAATTAATATCTCGACAGCATGTTTCATATGATTTTCTTTCTAATTTATATTTTTTCGATAGCTTCGGGTTTGTCGGCGTTCTTTACGAACTAGGACTAATTTATTAAGACTAATCAACTCGCGTGATCGACTGGGTGTATTTGTTAGCCGTTGGTAACCTACGATAATTTTAAGCTGAAGTTGTCTGATTGCATATAGAAAAACTCGTATGGGTACTTTTGAATACAATGAGACGTTCTACAGTGTTCAATGTAAGCACGATGCCAATAGCCAGTTACCGTCCTTGAGTATGACTGGTGATATGAAGAAAGAATAACTAGTATCTACTAAATGGGTTGCATTGAGAGTTCTTTTTGTCATGAACTTACTTTTAGAAAGCTTGCACGTTGGTTCTGTGCTAAGGATAATAACCGTGTCGTTATTTATCGCTCTCTGCTCCATCATTAAGATTTTTGTACATCGAGGAGTATGAGAAATACAGCGTGTATGTGAGTGTTTCTATCGAGACGTATTAATACTCAAATCGCGGTGTGAAAAGTCATTTAAAACAGAGGTTTACTAAGTTGTCATCTTATACATCTGAAATATACAAAGAGTTTATGTTCGAAGCAGCACACCATTTGCCACACGTACCAGAAGGTCACAAGTGTGGTCGTTTGCACGGACACTCTTTCCTTGTTCGTCTTTATGTAGAAGGTGAAGTTGATCCACATACAGGTTGGGTAGTGGATTTTGCAGAGATCAAAGCTGCATTTAAACCAATTTACAATCGCTTAGACCATTACTACCTAAACGACATTGAAGGGTTAGAGAACCCGACTAGCGAAGTGTTAGCAAAATGGATTTGGCAGCAGCTTAAGCCAAGCTTACCACTGCTAAGTAAAGTAGAAATCAAAGAAACGTGCACAGCGGGTTGTATTTACAAAGGTGAATAAGTCACTTTCTATTGAGCATTAAACAAAGGCAAGCGAGAAGCTTGCCTTTGTTGTATCTGAATGCCCCAATTTTGATTAGGCTTCGCCTGCTAGCTTAATGGGTGTCGTAGAATCCATTCTTTTTCATTATCCCCCAATGTTGTTTCCTCTGTATTAATGAATCCGCACGCATCAAAAAAACTGATAGCGTATTGCTGACTTTGTGGGACAGTGGCGCAAAGAGAGGTGCTTTTAGGGTTAATGGTATACGCATAAAGGAACAGTTTACGCAATGCCTCACTCCCAACCCCTTGACGTTGGAAACGTTGATCAATCATCAAGTACTTAAGCTCCAGTTCGTATCGTTTAGCAAACGGCGCATGTTGGGAGAAACCTTTATCGATAACAAGATAGCCTACTAATAGATCATCAGAATAAATCGTAAAGAACGCCTCTGACTTACTACGTTTTTGATAAGCCATTTCAAACGGTGTAAAAAATCCTTTTTGCTCTTCTTGCACATCCAATTGCATCAAACTTGAAAAATCTTTCAGTTTGGTGGGTTTAATCGCAATCATCGCTCAATCACAAATTGGCGGCATACCGTTATGCCACCACGAGTTTTTATAGAGTATTAGATCTATTTTAAGTAACTAACCGAGTGAAGAAAAGCTAGCAATGAAGAGGGTAATAATAACCTTGGTGAATATAGGCGCCCAATGTTGTGAGTAAGTGAGCACTGTCTGCCGTTTCTACGCCTTCAACAATGACCGTGCAGCGATACGTATTGCCCATAGCAATTAACTGACGCAAGGTTTCTATCTTTTTATCATCAGATTTTAGGCCAATAACAAATTCTCGGTCGATTTTGAGGTAGTCCGGATTCAGCTTGCTGATAAGCGCCACGTTATTATTGCCGGTGCCAAAGTCATCAATACTGATTTTACAATCCAGAGCTTTTAGTTTTGCGACATTGCCATAAATCTCAGAGGTATAGTACATCGATGCATTTTCTGTGATTTCGATTGTCAGCAAACGGCAATCCCGATTAGATAGCTCTCTATATAGGATTGAAAAGTTACGCCCTCGCAGCAAAGAAGGACAAACGTTAATGCTGATAGGGATGGGCAACGCTTTTTGTTTGGTGTAGATCGAATCAATCACCAGTAAGGTATGAGTTAGCAGCAATCCATTGCGGATCAGTGTTTCAATAAACCGTTGCGTATTTTTTACCTTAAACCGGGAGAGGGCTTCGTAGTGCACAATCTTTTGTGCCGAAGTGTTATAAATCGGTTCCAGTTTTATTTTGAATTGTCGAATTGCGCACAAGTAAGCCATAAAGGCTTGTAGGGAGCGGTGACGCAGTATAATGAGAAAAAGTAAGCTCAGTAGAATGATACTTTGAAACGGTCCAGAGATGTAATACACCTCTTTATAGCCACTATTCTTTACGTGATAATTGAAAAAGCGTTCATTGGTGTTACCAATCTCTAACGACGTTCCGGTATTCGTTGATAGCTTCATACCAGAAAGAAAAAAACGTGAAATATGATTTTCAACATTGTCGGATAAGTTAATGTTTTTAACACGAACCAAAACAGTTGCGTTATTTAAGTCAAATGATTGGGTGGTGTAATTGTTATTGTTACTCCACTCTTCAAAGGCTTTTTTGCTGACAGGGACAACGGTTTCTGGAGTGACTAAGCATCGAATATTGAAACGATCTAGCATCATGCTCGATTCCACCAACTTCACATTATCAAATAGCGACTTCAGTTCGCTTTCATTAGCAAAGCAACTCCTGCGGGAAAGGCTCTCTGCAATTTCGAAGGCGTTATCCAGATAATTATGTTTAACGATGCTGTTTATCGCGTAGTAACAGATAGCAAAGAAAATGGTCGCAGTGATCAACACAACCCACATTGCTTCTGAATAGATCTTTTTATTACGCAGGCAAATACGAAGCGCTTTACGAAGACTATTGGTTGTGTATTGATTGATCTTCTGTTGATGTTCGATGCCATTCTGGTGGTTGTTTTGCATAGTAAAAGGGATGAAGTATCCGGTCCGGTGAATGTTTTCGATAATGTTTTTGTTAGTGGTTAAATGTTCTTCCGTGAGCTTGCGAAATTTCTTTCTTAGAGCGGCCACCGCGTTTTTAAAGCCATTTTCAGGCAGTGTCATTTTGTATTGTTGAGTGATTTTGCTTTCTATTAACCGCTGACTAATCGGCGTATTTAAACTGCCGTATGTGGCGATAGTTGACAGAATGGCGTACTCATTTGGGTTGACAGGAATGGAGTGGTGGAGTGACTGATTGAGCTCTAGAGATATTTCGTTTTCGGACAAGCAAACGCAGATTTGGTTTCCAATTTCAAACCTAATCATGTGTTGATGTGCTCCAAGTTTAATTTTTGGCTACGTTATCAATAAAGCTAGGGAAGAGATGTGATTTTTTACTGAGATATCCATAATATTTGGATATATTCAACGTTTTAGGTTTTTTTTACTTGTCCTGATAACGTATTCTCCTAGGTTTTTTGGGTATAAAAAAACCCGAGCATAAACTCGGGTTTTGATTGGTATTCAGAAAGGCGTGTTAGCAAATCACTTTGATTGCTAGACCACCTTGAGATGTTTCGCGGTATTTCGCGTTCATGTCTTTACCTGTTTCTAGCATGGTTTCGATAACCTTATCTAGAGAAACAGTTGGAGCTGAAGAGCGACGTAGTGCCATGCGAGTAGAGTTGATTGCTTTTACTGCCGCAATACCGTTACGCTCAATACATGGAACCTGAACCTGACCTGCAACTGGGTCACACGTTAGACCTAAGTTGTGCTCCATCGCGATTTCTGCTGCCATACATACTTGCTCTGGGCTACCACCCATAAGCTCAGCAAGGCCTGCTGCTGCCATAGAACATGCCACGCCAACTTCACCCTGACAGCCAACCTCTGCACCAGAGATAGACGCGTTACGCTTGTAAAGACCTCCGATTGCGCCAGAAGCTGCAAAGTAACGGATGTAATCTTTTTCAGTCACAGTTTGGATGAACTTATCGTAGTAAGCCAGTACCGCAGGGATGATGCCACACGCACCGTTAGTTGGTGCTGTGACAACGCGGCCACCTGCTGCGTTCTCTTCGTTTACTGCGAAAGCAAACATGTTTACCCAATCAACAACAGACATTGGGTCGTTTGTCGTCTTTTCTGAAGTAAGTAGCTGCTGGCGAAGTGCTGCTGCACGACGAGGCACGCGTAGTGGACCAGGCAAAATACCTTCTTCATTCATACCGCGATCCATACACTCGCGCATTGTGCGCCAGATGTTAGCGAAATAAGTACGAGTTTCTTCATCTGAATGAAGCGCATGCTCATTCTTCATGGTTAGTGCGCTGATGGACAATCCACTTTCGTGGCATTGGTTAACCAGTTCCTCTGCCGTTGTAAACGGGTAAGGTACTTTTACTGGGTTCTCAGCTTCTTTACCGAAATTTTCTTCATCAACGATGAAACCACCGCCGATAGAGTAGTAAGTTTTTGAGTACGCTTTTTCGTCATCAATCCAAGCGTGGATCTGCATGCCGTTTTCGTGTAGCTCTAGGTTTGTTTTGTGGAAGTTCATTCCACCTTCACGTGGGAACGATACTGTGTGACAGTGCATGCCAACAGGAAGGCGTTCAGTTTCTTCTACACGAGCGATAAAGCCCGGGATAGAATCGATATCAACTTTCTCAGGAGTGTTGCCTGCAAGACCCATGATGATAGCAATATCTGTGTGGTGACCTTTCCCTGTCAGTGATAGTGATCCATAAACGTCAACGGTGATTTTAGTGATGTCGCGCAGTTTTCCCATTGCACGAAGATCATCAATAAACTCTTTACCCGCTTTCATTGGGCCTACAGTGTGTGAGCTTGAAGGTCCAACACCGATTTTATAGATATCAAAAACACTAATCATATCGATTACCTCAGAAGAAAGCCTCCCAAGGGGAGTTGGGAGGCTTAATTTTATCGTTATATTTTTGGATTAATCATACTGCACTGGGCAGAGATGATTAAAGAGCGCCGTAGATTACAGAACTAATTGCAGCAAGACCACAGATTGCTGTGAAAATTTGCACAGGTGCTGAAGTTTTGTACTTAGCCATCGCAGGAACTTTTTGCATTGCGAAGATTGGCATCAAGAATAGGATTGCCGCAATCATCGGTGCACCCATTGTTTCAATCATACCTAGGATGCTTGGGTTAACAATAGCAACGATCCAAGTTGTGATTACAATGAAGATTAGAGACATCTTCTCGATCTTGCTTACTGGTGATTTTGAACGAGATTTCACTAGACCAACTAGACCTTCGTGCGCACCTAAGAAGTGGCCAAAGTAGCTAGAGGTGATCGCTGCGAAAGCAACCAATGGACCCATGTAAGAGATCAGTGGAGATTCATGCACGTTTGCTAAGTAAGAAAGAACAGAGATGTTTTGCTCTTGCGCTGTTGCTAGTTGCTCTGGAGACAGAGAAAGTACAACAGAGAAAACGAAGAACATAACAAAGCCCATCAGCATCATTGCTGCGCCACCAGTGATAGCGTCAGTTTTCTTAACTGCGTCATCACCATATACACGACGTTGCTCTTTAGAGAACTGAGAAATGATTGGGCTGTGGTTGAAAGAGAACACAATAACAGGGATTGCTAGCCAAACGATAGCTGGCATTGCACCCCAGTCAGGTGACACTTCCATCATTGAAGTGTTCCAACCAGGAATTAGGTATACAGACAGTGCTAGTAGGATGAACACGAGAGGGTAAACCATTGCTGAAGTTGCTTTCAGCATAAGCTCTTTACCGAATACTACGCCTGCTGTCATTGCAGCAATAAGTGCACCAGAAAGTAGCCAGCGAGGAATAGATTCCATGCCCATTTGGTTAACTAGGAAAGAGTCAACTGTGTTTGTGATACCAACACCGTAGATAAGTACGATTGGGTAGATAGCGAAGAAGTAAGCGAACGTAATAAGGTTTGCGCCAGTCTTACCAAAGTGCTCTTCTACTGTGTCGGTGATGTCCGCTTCAGGGTTTTTCGCAGAAAGAACGAAACGAGCTAAAGATTTGTGTGCGAACCAAGTCATTGGTGCTGCGATTAGGGCTAGGATTACTAATGGCCAAAAGCCACCTGCACCTGCTTTAATAGGAAGGAACAGTACACCTGCACCTACTGCCGTACCAAAAAGGGACAGACACCAGGTAAAGTCTTTGTAAGAAAACTTACTAGACGATTGTGCGGTAGAAACCGCAGAAGTAGTTGTATTCATTTTTTAGTTACTCATTTTGGGAACAGGAAATAAGTCGGGAGTAATTTTGCAAGATTTTACACTAGGAAAATTAGATCTAAATCATTTATTGCTTACGCTTATTGAATGATATGTCAAAAACCTGCTTTTTATCACGAAAATGATGTGCTACTCGTGATTTCTGCTAATGAGTAAAATTAGAAAAACTTATCAATAGGGCTGTTTGTATAAATTTATTTCACCGCAAGCGTTTGCGGTGAAAATGGAAAATTAATCTAATGTGAATGAATGTTTATGAAGCAACGTTTTATTAATATTGATGCGCATAATGATCGCGCCTATAAAAGCACCGATATCAACAACTGTTTAATGTGAAATAATATGTTTTTGCATTGATTCGATAATTTGTGCCGTCATGCCCCAGATGAAATGCTGTCTATATGGGATAGCAAATACACGATGACTGCTTCTTTTTAGGTCAAATTTGGTGCTATACAATTTTTTGGGGTTCAGAATATGGTTGGCAGGAACCTCAAAAACTGACTCTACTTCATTTGGGTCAATATGCGTTTTATATTCCGGAGAAACAAAAGCCAAAAAAGGTGTCACATTAAATTGACTAATCGTTGGTAGTGTAGGCAGTTGACCAAACACATGAATATGCTCATCTTCTATCCCAACTTCTTCTTTGGTTTCCCTTAAAGCGGTATTCACGAGCTGAATATCTTCCTGCTCATATTTGCCACCGGGAAAGCTGATTTGTCCCGGATGATGGCGTAAGTGGGCTGCACGCTTAGTCAGAATGACTTGTAACCCGTCATCGCGTTCCACAAAACCGATTAAGACTGCCGCATCTCTCAGGGACTTTTCTTTCATCCATTTTAGTCGTGCAAGGGACTCTTTGTGGTAGCCCGTTGGAAGCCGAAATTGAAAGTTCTGTAGTAAATGAGTTTTGTCGATAACCAAACTGAGTCCTTATTTATCGTGCCTAACCATTATTTATTATACTCAAAGACGGCAAAGCGTATGGCGTTATCGTTACTGGTTGCCAAATAAAGCATTCACATTAAAACACTCGCCAGCACTTTCCCTCTTTGTGTTGTGTGTCTCACTCTGCTTGAACATATTAATTTGAAACTTATAAGGTTATACACCATTCTTTATTTTAGGACGTCACTATAGGGCAAGTATTGGCCAATGAAAGGGATTATTTTCACCGAGTTCATGGAGTTAGTAGAAGAGAAATTCGGTCTTGATGTGTTAGACCAAGTTCTCGACCTTTCTAACGATGAAGGTGTTTACACCGCTGTTGGTAGTTACGATCACAAAGACTTGGTTAAGTTGATCGTGAATCTCAGTAAAGTATCTGGTGTTCCCCCCGAGCAACTGCAAGAAGTGTTTGGAGAGTGCGTCTTTTTGAATTTACTTCGCTCCATTCCTAGTCACGCCAGTTTGCAACAGTGTGAAACGACGTTTCAATTTGTTCGCCATGTTGAAGACTTTATTCATGTCGAAGTTAAGAAGCTCTATCCTGATGCTAACCCTCCGCAATTTGATTTCATTAGTGAAAACCAATCCCAATTGGTATTTGACTACCACAGCGCAAGATGTATGTCTCACGTATGCTTAGGATTGATAAAAGGCTGTGCTGCGCATTTTGGTGAGGTAGTTCATATCAAACATCAAAACCAGTCAGAGGATGGCAGCAAAGTACGTTTTTGGTTAGAGGCTCAATAAGAACGATATGACGGGAAGTTCCTCATTAGAAAGGAAACTCAAACGAGAAGTTGCATCAAGAAAAGCAGCTGAGCAGCTGTTGGAACAGAAAAGCTTAGAGTTATATGAATCCAACCAGCAACTCAGTGTTGCATTGAAAAAGCTGGAGCTGAAATCTAAAAAGGATCTTCGTAAGTTTGAGTTTGAAGAGCAAATTGATGCCACGTTGATTAAGTTCGGTCGTACTTTTTTATCGAGCACGTTCGATGAAGCAATGATAGCGAGCTTTATTGAGCAGCTCACTTCTAACTCGATCATTTCTGCGGCTTACTTGTTTCTTGACGCTACAAAGCTGAGCTCATTGCGTCGTCATCACTTTGGTCACTTACAGCTTCGTCATAACAACGAGATTTTAACCTCTCCTAATTGGCAGGGAGAGAATTTGCATTTGCCAGTTATCATTGATGGGGAAACGGTTGGGGAGTTGATTTTCTCTGTGTTGCAAGATCAAATCGATCAGTCTTTTATTTCCAAACAGATGGAGCTCGTGTCTGACTTAGTTCATGGTGTTATTGGTCGACACTTAAGTTTAGAGCGAGAGGTCGAGCTGAGAAAGCGGGCTGAGGAATCAGAAAAAGCGACGAAGGAGTTTGTCGCCATGATTAACCATGAGCTGCGAACTCCTCTCAATGGCGTATTGGGTAGTGCGGAGTTATTGAGTCGAACCCAATTAGAAGAAGAGCAGCGTCAATACTTGAGCAATCTGACTCAATCAGGGGACTTATTGAGAGTTATCATTAATGATCTTCTTGATTTCAGTAAGATGAATGCCGGTATGATGGAAATCATACATAAAGTCTTTGCCTGGGAGGAACTTGAAAAAGCCATCATGGGTGTATTTGCAGCTAAGGCTGCGGAAAAACGTATCCATTTCTCTATCGACAAAAAGCTGGGGATCCCGGAATTTTTAGTCGGTGACTTAGAGCGCATTACACAAATTTTGGTTAACTTGGTGGGAAACGCGATTAAGTTTACTCACTTGGGTGGCGTCGTGTTACGGGTGGAATGGCTTAACGGCACGGCTTATTTTGAGGTTGAAGACACTGGTATTGGCATCCCAATAAAAGCACAGCCGTCACTATTTGATCCATTTGTCCAAGTTGATCGCTCGGCGAAACGCAGCTTTGAAGGCTCAGGTTTAGGTCTCGCGATTTGTAAAAACCTTGTGGATTTGATGCAAGGTCAAATTAGCTTTGAAAGTGAAGAGCGCAAAGGGACAACTTTTAAAGTTGCTATTCCTCTTGAGGAAGGGCAAGCACAAGGTACAGCAGAGGGGGAATTGGTCACCATAGAGCGAAGCGATTTAGCAGGACGCTCAATATTAGTGGTTGATGACATCAGAATGAATCAAGTCATTGTTACTCAAATGCTGAAAAAACTCGACATCACACCTGATTTAAAAGCCAACGGCAAAGAAGCATTAGAAGCGGTGAAAAGTAAAGACTACGAACTGATATTCATGGACTGCCGAATGCCAGAAATGGATGGCTATGAGGCGACGATGTATCTGAGAGAGCGTGGCTTTACTCATCCTATTATTGCATTAACCGCTGGCACTACCATCGAAGAGCGTCAAAAGTGTATTGATTCAGGCATGGACGACATCCTCACTAAGCCGTACACCGCAACCGATATTGAACAGATTATGTGTAAGTGGCTTGAGCAGTAGACGCTGCCTTTTAAAAAAGAATTTTTGTTGGCCAACGGCTAAAAGCTAAAGTACATGCAAATAAAGCACACAAAAAACGCACCACGCTGGATAATGCCGATCATTTAACGATGTTTTTTGGGTCATTCTAGCGAGCCTTGGCGATACTGAGAATCTAGTAGCAGCACGATGAGCGGGTAATGAAACAAATTTGACCACAAAGTGCTTGAATAGAAGAACCTGTATCACGCTCTTTCGTCGCTGTGCAGGGTGATGAGATACAGAAATATGCCACTCGCTGTTAAACGAGCGGCATTGTCCGCTTTTGAAACCTACGATTGCAGCGCTGGCAAAATCTTTGAAAGCTTGTCCAACGTTTCTTGATACTCAGAGGCGCAATCGCTATCTGCCACGACGCCGCCGCCAGCCCAAGCGTAAAGTTTGTTTTGTTCCGCTACAAGAGTTCGGATAGTAATGCTGGTGTCCATACGACCATGGCGTGAAATGTAGCCAATACTGCCGCAATACGCGCTGCGTCGATGCGGCTCCAGTTCTTCAATGATCTGCATTGCGCGAACTTTAGGTGCGCCCGTAATTGAACCGCCTGGAAAACACGCTCGCAGCAAATCCGCAGGAGCGTATTGTTCATCCAAATTTGCACGAATGGTGCTCACCAAATGATGCACGGCAGGGAAGCTTTCAATATCGAACAGCTTTGGAACGTGAACGCTACCCGGTGATGCAACTCGACCAATATCATTACGCAGCAAATCGACAATCATCAGGTTTTCTGCCTGATCTTTTTCCGCTGTCTGCAAGTCATGGGCATTAGCGTTATCTTTCGTTGGATCTTCGCTGCGTGGGCGAGTACCTTTGATTGGTTTTGTTTCAATGACGCGATCTTTGAGCTCTAAAAAGCGCTCTGGAGAGATACTCAAAATCGAAGACTCAGGCATACGGATAAACGCTGAGAATGGCGCTTGGTTGGCGGACTCCAATTTCAGATACGCTTGCCACTCACTGCCTTGATACGGTGCGTTAAAGCGCTGCGCCAAATTGATCTGATAACAGTCACCGCTCAACAAGTATTCTTGCACCTGGTCAAAGCGAGTAGCGTAGCTCTCTTTCGTCATGTTTGACTGCCAATCACCAGACAGAGCGAAGTCTACGCTTTGCTCTGCTTCTTGCTCGTCTAACCATTGCCAAGCTTGCTCGATATTCTGACCGACTAGGCAGGCTTTTTTAAGCTTGTGGTCAACAACGACGGCCCATTCATACAGACCTACCGCCATATCCGGCGCGTTGAGGTCCTTTTCGGCCAGTTCTGGCATCGTTTCTACGCGTCGACCTAAATCGTAACTGAAGTAACCGAGCGCTCCGCCGACAAAAGGCAAATCCAATTCTTTATTTAACTCAACGTGAGGAAGCCACTGTTCCTGCAACTGATGAAGCAGCGCGAATGGGTCATCTTGAGTTGAATAGGCATTCGATGGTGTTTCAACTTGTGTGCTTTCGGCAGTGGTTTCTAACGTTGCAATTGGGTTGGCAACCAACACATCGAAGCGACTATCGATATGCGTTTCTGATGCAGAACGCAGCAACATCGCCCAAGGCTGGTGTTGAATGCGAGAAAAGAGGTGAAGAGCAAACTCTGGTGCGTATTCCAGCGTTTTAAAATCAATGAATTGATTGTCCATGTTGTTCATTTGTGTAATTTGTGACAAAGAGATCGTTCACTGCATGGCATGTCATGGGCAGCAAGAGTATCATATTCCTCTGTATAGCCAAACTCCCTCTATTCATAGGGTTTTGAGATGGTTTACAAGTAGGCGACTTCAGCGTTTCGTGTGTCGATATCAGCCGTTCGACAATTGTTTATAAAAAAACGAAGCTCAAAAGAGCAATAAGCTCAACAAACACGATTGAAGCCAAGCCAATAATGGAAGCATAACTATAACGAGGCATGTAATGACGGTAATACGCAAGCAGGATGTGATCAGCAGTGTCGCTGATGCGCTACAGTATATTTCTTACTACCACCCGCTAGACTTTGTTCAAGCTCTTGAAAAAGCCTACCACCGCGAAGAGAGCCAAGCCGCTAAAGACGCGATGGCTCAGATCCTAATTAACTCCCGAATGTCCGCAGAAGGTCACCGACCAATTTGTCAGGATACTGGTATCGTGACGTGTTTCGTCAACATCGGTATGGGCGTGCAATGGGACTCAACCGACATGACGGTTCAGCAGATGGTAGATGAAGGTGTTCGACAAGCGTATACGAACCCAGACAACCCGTTGCGTGCGTCAGTACTTATGGACCCTGCTGGTAAACGTATTAATACCAAAGACAACACGCCTGCCGTCGTACATATCAACATGGTTCCGGGCGATAAAGTTGAAATTCAGATCGCTGCGAAGGGCGGCGGTAGCGAAAACAAAACTAAGATGGTGATGCTAAACCCATCTGACGATATTGCTGAGTGGGTAGAAAAAACGCTACCAACAATGGGGGCGGGCTGGTGTCCTCCTGGCATGCTTGGTATTGGTATCGGCGGTACGGCTGAAAAAGCAGCGGTATTGGCAAAAGAATCTCTAATGGAACACATCGATATTCAAGAGCTTATTGACCGTGGCCCACAAAACGCAGAAGAAGAGCTTCGTTTGGATATCTTTAATCGCGTGAACAAACTTGGTATCGGCGCGCAAGGCCTCGGCGGTTTGACGACTGTTGTCGACGTCAAAATCAAAACGGCGCCAACGCACGCGGCTTCTAAGCCTGTTTGTTTGATCCCGAACTGTGCGGCGACTCGTCATGTACACTTCACACTTGATGGCAGCGGCCCAGCAGAGCTAACACCACCTAAACTAGAAGATTGGCCAGATATCACTTGGGAAGCGGGCGAAAATACGCGTCGCGTAAACTTAGACACAATTACTAAAGAAGAAGTACAAGAGTGGAAGACAGGCGAAACGGTTCTTCTATCAGGTAAAATTCTGACTGGTCGTGATGCTGCGCATAAACGTATTCAAGGCATGCTAGATAATGGCGAAGGTCTACCTGAAGGCGTAGATCTAAACGGCAAGTTCATTTACTACGTAGGCCCTGTCGATGCAGTTGGTGATGAAGTCGTTGGTCCTGCTGGCCCAACAACATCAACGCGTATGGATAAATTCACCGACATGATGCTAGAAAAGACCGGCATCATGGGCATGATCGGTAAAGCTGAGCGTGGCCCTGCAACGGTTGAATCTATCAAGAATCACAAAGCGGTTTACCTAATGGCTGTCGGTGGCGCTGCGTACTTGGTGGCGAAAGCGATCAAGAAAGCTCGCGTTGTCGCATTTGAAGATTTAGGTATGGAAGCGATTTACGAATTTGAAGTTGAAGATATGCCAGTAACAGTGGCCGTCGACTCAAATGGTGTTAACGCGCACCAAATTGGTCCAGACACTTGGAAAGTGAAAATTCAAGAGATGGAAGCATAAGGCAAAGGGCAATCTTGCTGCGTCTCAGTAGAGAGAATGTGACAAGGTGCTGATTTACCTAGCAAACAATTGACAAAAGTGCAGCGAAACCTGCACTTTTTGTCTATATAATTAAGGATATAAACCTTTAGGCATAGCAATCAAACGTTATGCGAACAATAATTAGGAGACGGCATGCCTCGTTTTATTCAGATTCTACAAATTATTCTTGCTGTAGTGATAGGTGGCTTTGTTGGCTATGACTTGATTCTTCACGGTATCAGCATCTTTGATGAAAAGTACGTGACCATCACATGTGTGTTGTGGCTGATTTTAGAAATCGCTCTATTTGTTATCTATAAGTTGATCGAAGACGACTAGGCTTAAAGAAAGCGGGTTCCTGTTTAACATAGTAATCAGCGCATATAGAGTTACTAATGCTGTAAATTAAGTAAGCCTCTGAACCACTCAGGGGCTTTTCTTTTTTTAATACAGCATCAAGCCGGATGTTTTGTTCATCTTTTATTAAGGTATATAAAGTTAAACTCATAGAATTCGGGATAGAACAGTATTCGTAGCTCGAAATTCGAAGTCGCTGACAACGTTGTTTTAAAGTGGAGTAAGATAAAGAAGCGTAATGAAGAGAATAAAGAAAGAAGTTAATGACTTTATCAACAGAGGTATGGACTCTAATGTTCGAATTGCTGTCACCGGACTTTCTCGTGCCGGTAAGACGGCATTCATCACGTCATTAGTGAATCAGCTTCTTCATACTGCAACCCATGACAATTTGCCTCTTTTGACTGCGGCTAGAGATAAGCGCCTTATTGGGGCGAAACGTGAGCCTCAATCGAATATGATGGTGCCACGCTTTGCTTACGATGAGGCGATGAGCCAAATTCATGCGACTCCACCTCAGTGGCCAGTACCGACACGTGATGTGAGTGAGATTCGCTTAGCGCTCAAGTACAAACCAAATAAAACCACGAAAAAGCTGTTGAGTAAAACCGCAATTTTAAATGTTGATATTATCGACTATCCAGGAGAGTGGTTGCTCGACCTGCCTTTATTGGACATGGACTTTGCAACGTGGTCGCAAACTCAGTTTGATGCACTTAAAGGCCAGCGTGGCGATTTAGCCAAAGCTTGGCTTTCTGAACTGGAGAAAGTGGATCTCTTTACAGAAGTGAATGAGAAACTACTTGAGAAAGTTGCACACACATACACAGAGTACCTTCATTCTTGTAAAGACTCTGGCCTTCATTGGGTTCAGCCTGGCCGCTTTGTATTACCTGGTGAGCTAGCAGGCGCGCCGGTGCTACAGTTTTTTCCGTGTCGTGCTGATTCGGAAAGCAAAGCGCCCAAGGGCAGTAACTTAGCGATGCTAGAAGCCCGTTTTCAGGAATACCAACAAAAAGTAGTGAAAGCGTTTTATAAGCATCATTTTGCGACCTTCGATCGCCAGATTGTACTGGTGGATTGTTTGCAGCCTCTCAATGCTGGTGATGAAGCGTTTTACGACATGCGCCAAGCGCTAGAACAGATCATGCATAGCTTCCGTTATGGTCGTAGTAGCTTTTTGCGTCGTTTGTTCTCACCAAAAATCGACAAAGTGTTGTTTGCTGCTACAAAAGCGGATCATATCACGCCCGATCAGCACCCAAATTTGGTGTCTCTGCTCCAACAAATGGTGCATCCAGCATGGCAAACGGCAGCCTACGAGAATATTGAGATGAGCTGCATGAGTATCGCTTCCATCCAAGCAACCACGACGGGGTTTATTTCCTCTGGAGATAAGACCATCCCGGCGTTACAAGGAACAACATTGGGTGGTGAGCCGATGACTATGTTTCCCGGAGAGGTGCCGAAAAAGCTACCAAATGCAGCTTATTGGCAAAACAACGGGTTTGATTTTACGTCGTTTCGTCCGATGCCCTCACCGAATGATGAGCCAGTGAAGCACATACGCTTAGACAAAGCACTGGATTACCTGATTGGAGATAAATTGAAATGAGTGAGTTGAAGCAAAAACAAGTTTTCTCTGAAAAGGTAATGGAAAAAGATCAGCAATCGAATCAACCGGAGTTGACGGCGCAGCAAACATTCGGCGAAAAAGAAACATTTGTACCTGTTGAAGTTAAAGAAGCGCACCAGGAGACCGAACAGGAATTGCAACTCGAGCATGTCATTCGTCCAAAATCGGGCAGAAAATGGCTCGCGACTGGCGCATTTGCAACTTTTGCTGGTTTGGTTGGCTGGCAAGCGGTGGACTCGGTTATAACCGCAATTCAGGCTTCTGATTGGCTAGCCTTAAGCTGGACGGGGTTTATTGCTGCGATCGCTTCGCTTGGTTTAGGAGCTATGGGTAAAGAGCTTTGGAAACTGCGAAAACTACGAAATCATTTTAGTGTTCAAGAAGAAGCAGAAGCACTTGTTAATAGTGAGAGCGTTGGGAAAGGGAAAGCCTTTTGCGAAACCGTAGCAGAACAAAGTGGTGTGATGGCAGAGAATCCGGGCTTTGATCGTTGGCAGAACAGTATTAACCCTGCTCATAGTGACGCTGAAATTCTTGATATGTATGACTCGATGGTGGTGAGCCAACAAGACAAGTTGGCAACGAAAATCGTATCACAGCACGCAACCGAGTGTGCGGCCCTAGTCGCCGTGAGCCCTCTGGCTGCCGCTGATATGTTGCTGGTGGCTTGGCGAAATTTCAAAATGATCGACAACCTCTCCAAGGTATATGGGGTAGAGCTAGGTTATGCCTCTCGCATCAAGTTACTAAGAGCGGTATTTGTCAATATGGCGGCGGCTGGTGCCAGTGAGCTCGCTATTGATGCCAGTATGGATTTGATGTCGATGGATCTTGCTGGCAAAGTTTCTGCTCGTGCGGGGCAGGGACTAGGTGTTGGTATTCTAACGGCACGTTTGGGCTTGAAAGCGATGACCTTATTGCGTCCACTACCCTGGTATCCTGACCGTCAGGTTAAGTTGGGCACCATACGCAAGGCAGTGGCGGCGAAAGTTGCATCAATTACGATGAAACCGTAACGAATATCAACTTTGATGGATAGGATTGCTTGACGCCATTCCAAGCATGATAGAAACTACTGTCAACTTTTCCTGACAGTTGTGAATTGGGATATTTTAAGTGCGTCTTGAAGTCTTATGTGAAGATCGACTCGGCTTGACCCGAGAACTGCTCGATATTTTAGCGTCTAAAAGCATCGACTTGCGTGGTATCGAAATCGATATTAGCGGTATTATCTATTTGAATTGCCCGGATATTGATTTTGATACGTTTAGTGAGCTGATGGCTGAAATCCGCCGTATTCCGGGGGTGAAAGACGTACGTAAAATCCAGTTTATGCCGATGGAGCGCCACAATACGGAGCTGCTCTCGTTAGTTGATAACTTGCCCGATCCGGTTTTTGCCATTGATCTTAAAGGTGCCGTAGACATGGCAAACATGTCTGCACTTTCATTGCTTGGCCTTCACAAGCAAGAAGTGATTGGTACTCAAATCGGTGCTTTGTTACCAAGTGTTCGTTTCTCTCGTTGGTCTGAAGGTGTTAATGGTCGAACGCGGGAAAACCTTGTGATTGATGGCTTGGACTATGTTCTAGAGTTGATGCCCGTTTATATCCGAGACGAAGCGCAAAACTCGACTCTAGCGAGTACTCTAATGACGATTCGCTCTAGTCAGCAAGTTGCCAGAATTGAAGAAGCACTACCGCTGCATAATCCTCTGGGTTTTGAGCACTTTGTTGGTATATCGAACCGTCATAAAGCACTAATGAACCAAGCTAAGAAGCTGTCTGTGCTTGACCAACCATTGTTGATTGAGGGCGAAACGGGGACCGGTAAAGAAATGCTTGCTAAAGCTTGCCACAGTCGTTCTAGCCGTGCGAGCAAGCCATTCCTAGTTTTGAGTTGTGCTTCGATGCCTGACGATGTAGCAGAAACCGAACTTTTTGGTCATGCGCCGGGTTCATTTAATCATGAACAAGGCCACAAAGGCATCTTTGAGCAAGCAAATGGCGGGACGGTATTTCTTGATGAAATCGGTGAAATGAGTTCGCACCTTCAAATCAAGCTGTTACGTTTTCTACAAGATGGTAATTTCCGTCGTGTCGGTGCAGAAGATGAGATGCATGTCGATGTTCGTATCATCGCTTCAACAAAACATAACCTTGCCGAGCTTTCTGAAGCAGGAATGTTCCGTGAAGATTTGTATTATCGCCTCAACGTACTTACGCTCAGCATTCCTCCGTTACGTAAGCGCTCAAACGACGTTGCACCATTGCTTGAGTTGTTTGTGGCGAAACATGCTCAACAGCTTGGGATTGATAAGCCAGAGTTTGATGATGGTCTAGTTGATGCCCTTGCAAATTATCAGTGGCCAGGAAACATGCGCCAGCTGGATAACATGGTTCTTCGAGCGCTCACGGAAATGGATGGTGGTATACTAAACGCGGATCACTTCAATTTACCTCAGCCTCAGTCAGTCGGCGCTGGTAGTACAACGCTTAACATCGACGGTTCATTGGATGAGATCATGCGTGATTATGAATCTCAAGTTCTGGAACGTTTGTATCAGTCATTCCCATCAAGCCGCAAGCTTGCTAAGCGCTTAAATGTATCGCATACCTCAATCGCTAATAAACTGCGTGATTACGGTATACGTAAGAATTAATCGAATTGAACGAAAAGACGGAATTAATCATTTGTAATGGAAGATAACAGCTCATCTATCGCCGTTCATAAGTTGGACGGTGACTTGCTTCTTCGTACCGCTGAAATCGGTGACGCAGATATGATTGCCGACTATTTTCAAGCGAACCGAGAATACCTGAAACCGTTTGAACCGAAACGTGAAGAGGCTTTTTTCTCAGTTAACGGTTGGTTGCAAAAGCTTATCAAGCTCAATGAGCTGCATCGAATGGGATTGGGGTATTATTGCCTTTTAGTCAGAGCCTCTTCGGGTGAAATGCTAGGTACGATATCCTTTAGTAGTTTGAGTCGTTTTCCTTTTTATTCTTGTAACGTCGGATATTCTCTCGCTGAAAAAGCGCAAGGGCATGGTTATATGCGTCGTGGATTAACCATGGCTTGCGACTACATGTTTAACGTTCAGAAACTGCATCGTATTCAAGCTGGCTACATGCCTCACAATAAACGCAGTGAAGCTGTGCTAGAGCATGTAGGTTTCAACCGAGAAGGGTATGCAAAAGATTACCTTTTGATTAATGGTGAGTGGCAAGACCACGTTCTAACGTCGCTTATTAATCCGAATTGGCAGCCAGAAGGGCGATAGTATGGAACGATTGGAAAAGCAGTTAGCACTTGTAATCGAGCTCGATAAACTCAAAAGCATTTTGCGCCGAACTCGAGTTAAAAGTGCTGAAGGGCGCCTCGAAAATAGTGGTGAGCATAGTTGGCATGTCGCACTGATGGCAATATTGATGGAAGAGCATGCGAATGCACCTGTTGATATTTGCCGAGTGATGAAAATGTTATTGATACATGACGTAGTAGAGATCGACGCGGGCGATACCTTTGTTTATGATACTGCTGCGTCTCAAGAGCAAGCAAAAAAAGAAATTAGAGCCGCAGAGCGCTTGTTTGGTATGTTACCCAGCGATCAGGAGCAAGAGCTATTGGCGCTTTGGCATGAATTTGAAGCCGCGCAGACCGATGATGCTAAGTATGCAAAAGCACTCGATCGGTTAATTCCAATGCTCTTGAACTACCATAATAATGGTCAGAGTTGGAAGGAACATGGTGTCTCAAGCGAACAAGCACTTACCATTAATAAACGAATTGAATTTGGCTCTGTTACCTTATGGGACAAAGCGAAAGAGTTGATTGAAGAAGCCACAGAGAAAGGTTGGCTGAAATCGTAATAAAGGAGACTGAATGTCTTATTTGCCTTTGGACGAATACCAAAGAAAATGGATTTTTACGCATCAGTCGATGCCTGTGCCAGAAGAAGATTTGGCTTTTATTAAGCCGATGAGCCAAGCCCGCTCAGCACAATTTTGGAAAGAAAATATCAGTGCTCAAAGCCCTGATATGGATAGACTAAGTTCCCAAGACTGGCCAATGAACGAGGCGAATTGGTCTGAAACTGTGGATTGGATGGCTGCGTGGGAGTCGGATGATCCTGACATGCCAGCGGAAGCTGAGGCACATATCGATTGGCAAGACGATGTAACCGTTTACTTTTGCTACGAGAAGTACAATGTCATCGAAACGAAATGGTCTATTTTTAAAAAGCACTGGAAGAACTTTCTCTTTTATGACGATGGTCCGATACTAATAGGACGTCGCCGTTCGCAAGCACTTTGGTTTGATTCAAAAGGCAATGTGAAACTCGGTGTTCGTCAATAACGAGTTATAAAGCAAAGCCACCTTTCGAGGTGGCTTTGTTTTTCTAAAGGCTGGATAATGGACTCAACACGCCACCAGCCCCGCGCTCGATAACGTGAGTATAGATTTGCGTGGTTTTTACATCAGTATGCCCTAATTGTTCCTGAACAGTTCTAATGTCTGCGCCAGATTCCAATAAGTGCGTGGCAAAACTGTGTCTTAGTGTGTGGCAAGTTACAGTTTTCTCAATGCTTGCGTCGCTTGCCGCGCGCTTTACTGCTCTTTGTATTGCGCTTTCATTGATATGATGCCTTCTCAATTCACCAGTGTCTCGATCTGCGCTTAACTTTGTTGATGGAAACAAAAAGTGCCAGTTAAAATCTAGCTCCGCTTTTGGGTATTTACGTCGTAAACCTTCAGAGATGTATACGCCCGCATAACCAGGCATGTGCCTATCTTTAAAGTAATAGTTTCTTGCTAAATTAACTTGAGCTTTGAGTGGTTCATGCAGTTCTTTGGCTAATGTGACTGTACGATTTTTACCTCCTTTTCCTTGCCACACGCGAACTGCACCATAATCATAATCGATATCTTGAACTCTTAAGCGTAAACATTCCATAACTCGAAGCCCGGAGCCGTAAAGCAGCTGAATATGGAGTCTATACCTCGGGTCGATATGCTGAACGAATCTTCGGATCTCCTCCCTGGTTAACACAACGGGAAGTTTCTTTTCGGTCAAGGATTTCTGAAATCTCATATCAAGTGATAGTGGGGTTTTGAAATAATCACGATATAAAAATGATATTGAGTTCAGCGCCAAAGCTTGCGTTTTTACCGCAACTTTTTCTTCTACCGCTAAGTAACTCAGAAATTGAATGACATCATCTTCTGCTAGTGTTGATGGGTGAGCAAGCTGGTGAAAAGTGATAAAGCGTTTTATCCAAAATAGATAACTTTCGATAGTTTTATTCGCATAATGACGAGTAAGCATGTGCTCTTTTACACTAAGTAAAAACTGACTTTTCATGATAAATTAACCTGTTTATTTATACAGCTCCCTTGATGTATCACCACTTTTGAAATTAGCGTGCTGTGCGCCGCCTAATTGCGCGCGCTACCACACATATTCATACTGTTTTTCTATTTGTTTCATATATATAAGTGCTACGATTGATAGCGCTTTTGATAAGAAAGAAGGCGGTAGCCTGCCAGAAAAACGGCAAATCGCCGTATAGAAAGCGTTAGTCGCCAGAAAAAGCTAGTAATCAAAATCATGTTTCTGAGCTCAAAATTTGGCAGCTGTTTGTTTGGTTCA
>NZ_JAWOVC010000015.1:0-137192 GCF_033339735.1 Vibrio sp. 2033 | reverse complement strand
ACCACCTCCGCAGCCATTTATTGGTGTGGTCTACAGAGGATTATGTCTTTTTAGAGGGGAAAATCCCTAGAACCCCTTAATGGAAAAATGCGACAGTTTCTATTTAGAATACCTACCAGCTAAAACAGATCCGAGTTACAAGAAGAAGATCATAGAAGTTCAACAGCTAAAGCCAGAGTGGATTGAACAAACCTACCAGAAATTAACTTGGTTACGATCTGACTATGGACTTCCTGATTATCCACCACTGGAAGACTTATCCAATGGTCAATTGACTTCAGTAAGCAACTGATTTCAAACCTAACAGCACAAGGCAACTTTAAATGTTGCCTTTTTTTTATCTATATTCAAGTAATATTCCCTTACGCAGTCTAGCAGACTATGTAGAACCATGGGTTATTATGTGGGTTTTACTTTAGTAGCTCGCTTTGTTTTCGTTAAGCTAATCTTCGAATAATTCATATAAACTCAACAAACAAATAACACTGTATAAATAGACATGATTATAAAGTGTAGTATAATTTGAGTTATATTACACTTTTTGGCCGTTAAGGTTAGCGTTACAGGTGACAGCGTAACACTTTATTTTTGGAGGTGAACGTGGAGATTACTAAGCAAAATTTACCAATTCCTGCATCCGGATTAGAAAAGATTAAGGCATTAGAACTAGGCAATAACAAAGAAAAAGAAAATCTTTCACGATTTAAAATCCCTTTGCCTGAACTTGACGGTGCAATTGATCCTGATCACCCAAACCTAAAGACAATACTAGATAACATGGCCATATTCGAGGCTACACGTGGTGGTTTTTCGAAGGCAACACAAAAAAACATGTTTTCCGCTGTTCGCTCTTGGATAAGATTTACTGAGTATATTGAATTAGCCTACGCATTTCCTATACATCCAAGAATGTTTTACTACTGGATACTACACCTAAAAAATGAACAGAAAGTGTCTTATGCGACTCTAATGAGCCGAAAGAACCTCATAGCCATATTTTTGAATCAACTAGGATTCGCCAACGTAACTGAAGACAAGCTTATAAAAGACTTTTTCAGGGGTGTAAAAAAGGATATGGCAGAATCTGATTTATCAAAGGTAGAGCAAAAAGTTGCTTCACCATTCAGAGCAAGCGATTTGAACAGACAGATCGAAATAGTTGGGACACTTGAACAAGCTGGGCCAAAGCTTTTCAAAGACCTAGCATACATGACCATTGCATACTCTACTGCTCTTCGAGAAGAAGAGATCTTTACTTTAAAACGTAAAAACGTCATCATTTCTGGTGACACTGTCACTATAGTGAGGACAAAATCTAAGACATCTGCAGCGCCACCCAAAAAGTCTATCATTGGCAGGTATGCAGGGATCGTGAAGAAATATATTGAACTTGTAGAAAAAGGAGTTGAGCTTTACAACCATGTAACCCCTTCAAGTCCAGTCGAAGATCAGGAATATTATATTTTTGGTTGGATTCTGAAAAATGGACAGCTTAAGGACCCATTAAAACCTATGAATGGTGTATCCGTACTTAGATTGTTCCGTAAAGCATATGAACGACAAAGTGTATTTAAAGGTCGTTGTTGGTCAGGGCATTCGGGACGTTGTGGAGCGGTAGTTGATGGGCATGTCGTTCATAAGATGAATGCAGTCGACCTTATGTCTATTGGTGATTGGACAAATATGGGTACTGTTAAAAGATATCTGAGAGCTACCGGTCACCTAGAAGCTTCAAATATCGAACTACAAAAACACTAAATCAAAGCTATCTGACGCAGAATTCGTTCTTGGTCCAAATCTGGAAACGCAGTAGCGAAGTAGTGTTTAGTAGCCACTTCTAATTGGGCCATAAACTTTATCTTTTGGGCGATGTTTCCTGTAAGGCTTATTGTTTTACCGGAGATGATTGTGCTTACATAAATCGAGCTCTCTTTAAATCCTATAGACAATGGCCCAGTTTGTTGTTGGTGAAACTTTAACTTGAAATCAAGGCATTTAAGGTTTTGAAGAAATAGGGAATAAGCTTGAATAAGTTCAGTGTGAGAAAAGGCAACTGAGATTTTGTTGTTCCAATCACTTGAGCGACCGTTATGTTCTGGGCAAATGTCTACAACAATTGAAATTAGGTTGTTAGCTATGTTTCCTAATCGAATCACCGCTGCACAATTTAATGACTTGTTATAGAGATTAATTTGACTATTTGGGTGGAAGTAAGCGTTTGATTTTGTGGCAGAAGGTTGCACTGATTGTGACTTGCCGCCAACTTCAGATAGACGAACGTCCTGCTTTTGTTGATTAAAGGCGTTCAAACAGACATCATTGCTTGGCAAAGTTGTACTTTGTGGGCTTAGGTGTTTATCGTGTACATTAACAATTCGATCTGAGGTTTTTTCTGATACTACATCCTGATGATTCAGATCATCTGTTATGTCAGAAAACTCGTTGTCTGGTTGAAATTCCCATGAATTTACACTCATATCGCCCCCAAAGTAGTACGTTAGTTGTCAAAAAAATGGCAAATACCCTTGTTTATGTATATCTTATATTGATACATAAGCAAGATTTATAAAGACTGGACTGGTTCCTGGTGAAGCAAAGAGGAGTTACCTTTGCCATCAATAGAACCGATGGGCACAAGCTTAAAACAAAAAATATATGAACCCAATCTCTCTAAAGACATTACCAAATTTTACAAGCTATGTGCTTTCTATTTCAGAGTACTTGCTCTTAAATGTTCTTGAAAACGACAAGAAAATCATAAAGAAAATTCAAAGCGGTGATGAGCTACCTCTACCTGAAATTAAAAACTCTTTAGATCAACGATTTGAAGATCTAAAGTTAGAAATATTTGACTATGAAATCCTTAAGTCAATCGCTATGAATTATCCTCATGACCACTACGCTGAAAAAATCGTGTCTTGTAACTATGACTATCATATGACAATGACCTGGTTCAAGAAGGCTATTCTTCAGTCATCTGTTAGACCACTTGCCTTTGCACAGCTTGAGTTAGGCTAAAAAATGGATTTAGAAAAACTCAAAGTGTCAGTTGAAAAGTTCTCAAGTCAGAACTTTCAAAAACAACAAGATATTCTCCAACTACAAAATAGAATGATCGGCACCATTCTACAAATCAGACTAAGTGCAATACCACCAGCTCGAAGAAGTGAATTCGATAATACCAGTTTTACAAATTTGCCAAGTTTGCTAACAAAATGGCAAGTTAATCCAAATGCTGTACAAGATATCAATTTCTTTCTGAATGAATTTGAGACAAAGTTTGGCAGGAGATTTGACCATATTAGCTTGAAGAGTGTTGAGAAAGCTAATGTACTTGAACCTAGTCAACAAACAATAAATCAGAGGCTAGAATCTTGTATAACTGGACCAGTAAATGAAAAGGACGCCATTGGTATCAAACAACAGCGTCCTGATAATGACTTCGACTTTTCTCGCTAGTAGAGCCCTTCCATAAATGCCTCATCATCAAGACATGCTCTTTCAATTTCCAAGAACTCTTCCATTTTACGTAAGTAATAGGACTGCTCTTCGAAAGTGATTTCATCAAACAAAAATTGATATCCGCTCATAGGTGTAGATGAAACTATTTTAGAGAGAAAGTGCTTTGACTGTTTAGTAAAGCCAGGAGAAACAATAAGCGCCGAAACATTGTTGGCTCTAATTGTTAGAAGTTGAGTTTGGCTAATAATTTCATGTTCTGCGTCTAGCCAACCTCGAGCTACCTTTAACTTTTTCTCTAAAAGCCTAGCGCTACGGTCTGAAACATAGCTTTCTTTTGAATTAAGCCTAACGTCACGATGATTAATACCTAACCGTGAAACTAATTCAAGATTAGCCTCACGATTGATTAAATATGCCGCACCACCTTCATTCTGTTTTGTAGCGAATATGTCGGAGAACAGTTCGCTGTAATGATTCTTATCCATAAATACTTTCTTATTTTTGAGAATAGACGCAAATAATCATGTGACTTGTATCTAAACATTAACTGCCGTTATGTCTAATTTTTACCCATGAAGAGTGAAACTTAAATAAATTTTCATCATTTGTTGCATATGTGTGAGCTATATCCCTATTTGTAGGTCGCATTACGCAAATATTTCTACAATTTGTTGAGTAATTAGTCTATTGAACCGATATCACTTCTGAGACTAGCAAATTGAAACTAACATTTGACTCAATAATAAGCCTATGCTAGCAGCTTTTGCTATTGTATTTTAGACAAAAATGGCATAGATTTATGCTATTATTTGCTATTAGACATCTTATTGTGTTCGAACTAATTAAAGAAAAAATATTGGGTTTGGCTTCCATACTCATCACTTCTTTCGCTGCTACATATTATTTGTCCGCGAGTTATACATTCGGTGTTTTCACGAGTGCCTTATTTGGCATCGCATATTTGTACTTTATGCAACGGCAACAACAACAATCGGTTAGAAGAAAGGAAGCACAAGCGAAGATACGTGGGTTTGGTTATACAAACTCAATTTCCTCTCAGATGGAAAGACCCTCTAATGCGAGTAGATCTCAAAGTTCTCCGACTCTGAATGAACAAAACCCATTTAACTTCTCTGAAGAAGAAGTTCAGGCTTTCAAATTATTAGGGCTACCTATTACGTCCCTCAATATTTCTGAAATCAAGAAAGCCTTCCATCAAAAAGTTAGGTATTACCACCCAGACATTAACCAAAACATCAGTACGGATGAATCAATCATCACTGTTTCAAATCTGAATACAGCTAAAACACTTTGCATCAATGCAACGAAGAGGAAACAAAATGAACGTCTTTAAGCTTTCTAGCATAGCATTCGCTTCTACTCTACTTCTTGGGTGCGCAACTAATGAAGTCAAAGATTTAAGGCACTTAGAAAAGAGCCCTGAAGAAAGGGCTTTTGGCGATCTTGAGCCATATGCAGTTGAAATGCTTGACGAGCTCCGATTGTTAGCAAAAACGAGAAGTGCACATGCACAAGCACTTAAAGGCCCTGAGCAGAGAAGGCAGGAGCGCATGCTCTCTACAATGCTGTTACCTGGTTTTGAAAAGGTTGTTGACTGGAATTGTGATTGTGAAGTCGAAACTGCCGTAAAAGGTATTGCTGAGACAGTAGGTTATGGTTCTGATCGAGTATTTACTTATGGCCAAAAACCACCTGGTGGCGTGTTTGTAAGTATTAAACTGAAGGATCAACCAATAAACGACGCAATAAAGATTATTGACTCTGAAAAGGGTGCCCAGGTAGACATCATGGTCGATAACCGACTTAAGACGATTGTCGTTAAATACTTGGAGACAAAAGCGTGAGAACCAATACTGCTATTTGTTTAATTGCTAGTCTATTTTTCAGTGTTACCACTTTGGCAGATGAATCTAAGCGCACCTATTACAGCTTAAGTGAACTAAAAGATGTAAAGGTTAGACAACAACTAGTAAGCGATGGTGAAGAGGCACTCAGAATTGAGTCGATCCGCGAAAGAGCTGAAGAAGTTGGCAGTGCGAATGGTTATATAGCTACGATGGAGCGCTTAACAGATGTAGTGGATAGCAAGTCTCACCTCTTTGACCGCTTGCTACCTTTCGAGCATCTCATTAACGCTTCTGCAAATCTAAGTTCAGGTGAAGCCAAGTACCTTCGTCCAGGTATGGTAGACAAAGTAGAAGCTCATGCCGCGATAACGCGAGACACAAAAGCTACGATTATCAGGACCGATAATCTTGTCTATCGATTGAGAGAACAACCTAAGCCTGTGTTGAGGAAACCGCATTGGTCTGACTATCTCTACGACAAAAATTCACTTACTCCGACCACATTAATTGACGAACTTTTACCTAGAAATTCAGAAGAATTGGAGATCTTCAACTCAGCTCTTGATGAGGGATGGGCCATGGGCTCAGAACAAGCAATTGCTGAGATGAGAACTCGTGTAATTAATGCTTTTATTGACGCAACAGCCATGATCCGTTACGTGAATTTAGTTGAGTCCGGATATATAGAAAAGCCAGATATGATTATTGAAAATGTAGGAATTACGGTACAAGGAGACCAATTAGGTTTAGGCACTCAGTTCATATCTTTGAGTGGTGAGGCAGTTTGGCAGACAAACTCTGATCTCTATTCTTCACCAGTAATAAAAGACCCTAGGGGCTCTGTACGTAGGGATGCTGTTTCTAAAGTAGAAACTGAAGGCCTTACTCACGACCAAATTAAATCCATTCTCGTTGAAGAGTGACACCTACCATGAATGATATTCCATTAATACCTGTTTCAAGCGAAATGACACAAGTAGATATCGAAACTGTCATATGGAAAGCAATTGAGTACGGTGCTTCAGACATTTTAATAGACTGTAACTATCGAATCAGAATCGATGTAAACGGGCAAATCAGGGAAATCACTGATAAACAAATGCAACCTAACGCATGCCGTAATATTCTTGAATATATGCTCGGCACCAAAAAATCGCTGATTAACAATGTTAATGCAGCTACTCCTACGTTTTTTGCATTCGTTACCAAAAACCCCAATGATCAATCTCAGATTAGGAGTTTCCGCATTGCAGCTATTACCTCAAGGTCACTTGAATATGGAAAGACCTATAAGATGGTTGGTAGGTTGAACCCTAAAACACCAAAGGACGCAGAATCTTTGGGTATAGAGCCGGAGCTAGTCAATCTTGTAAAGCATAACCGTAAAGGTATTCTTATGTTTGTGGGAGGGGTAGGCACAGGCAAAACAACTACTATGGCCGGAATTGTAACTTCAGTGCTAAAAACTCCCAGCCTTGGTAAGCATATCTTAGTTTTTGAGGACCCACCTGAAATTAATTATGAGGGAGTAAAGATTGCTCCTGGTAACAGTATTTCAGTTCATGAAGTAGGTTCAGTTGAAACAGACTCCGATGTTCAAAGTTTTAATCAAGGCCTTGAAGCTGCTCTTCGTCTTCGTCCAGATATCATCGTTCAGGGCGAAATACGAAGTAAAGAATCAATCGAAAACGCATTTAACGCTTCTAACACTGGCAACTTCTTGATGGCTACAATACATGCAAACTCTTGCGAGACAGCGATGAGCCGCATCTACAATATGATAGATGGAGAGAATAAGCTGGCTGTATTAGCTGGTTTTATTAGTCAACTCTCTGGCATTGTCGCTCAGATACTAGTTAGAACTCTCGACGGTGAAAGGATTGCTGTTAGAGAAACCCTATATCTAACTGAAGAAATCAGAGAAGAAATGCTGAAGTGTAAATCTGACACAGAGATATCTGTAGTAGTAAGAAGGCACCTAAAGGAACAAGAGCTTACCTTTTCTCAACAAATCGCAAACCTATATCACAACAGTGAAATTGGGCCAGAATATCTCCTTATGGAATCAGAATAATGGAATATAAACCGAAGCTGGATAGAAAAGCGGTACAAAATGCGATGAAAAGACCACTTTTCCTACTTATGGACGGGTCTACTATCGTCCCGGTTTTGACATTGCCAATAATGTTCAGCTGGAACTACCTTAAAGCCATGTGTGTTTTCTATGTATTAATGTCTTTAATCTCTCTTACCAAAAGGACACCATTAGAGTTTTTTATACACCTCCTGTCAAAATACAACCAAGGCAACAACTTGCCATATCGAAAAAACGAAATTTGGAAGCCAGATAACCGATAAGAAATTGTTCTTATTCGTAGGTTACCTTACAGCTTCGTTTGTTGTTTGTTATCCGAAAATGACGTATATTTATCAAAATAATAGGGGTTACTATGATGAAATTAAGATTAATTTTACCTTTACTCGTGATGAGTAGCGCGCAAGCGGGGGTTGTATTTACTGAATACGAGTCAGATACCGCTTATGGTTTAAACGACATCCAATCTAAAGTCGGTTACCAAAATAAATTACCTGCTCACGAAATACTGAATGCTTTAGCACCAGCTGGTTGGCGGGTAAATATTGGACCAGGCATCTCTTCCCACCAATTAGCCTGGGTACCTTCACCTAATTGGCGCAGTGCTGTTGCTAAGATACAGGAACTAAATTCCGGTATTTATATTGTTCTAAATGAACAAGAACGAGTGTTGGCTGCATCCAAAAATCGTGAACACCTTACGTACCTTCAGACACGAACACCAAAACTCTGGACATTAGACCCTAAACTGTCACTCAAAGAGAACTTTGAGGTTTGGAATACAAAGTCCAATATCGACATTATTTGGGGCTCTAAATACGACTTCCCTGTTAAATCACGTTCGGTATTGATTGGTGACCTAACAGGAAGAGACGGAGTCTTAGATAGAGTGCTTAAGGAGACGTTAAAAACAAAAGAACCACTGTGGATTAGTTACAGCCCTGAAATTGGTGCTGCTCATATCCTAAAAGGCGGTTCTACTGAAAAAGGGACTTACCAGTAATGAACAACACATTGAAACTTAAAGCTCTCACACTAACCATTATCGCGCTTGTCAGTGGTTGTAGTACTCCTGGTAAAGATGCCAATAGAGTTGCGACAGCACAGGCAGACGCTGCCACTGAGACGATTCAAAAACACAGACTTAAACCCGGTATAGATCAGAGCGTCTACAGCGAAGACAATAATTACGTTATTCTTGGGGAACCTTTCAAGTTAAAAGAAAGGCAAGACCTTCCAGAGATTTTTCTTACCCCGAGTAAATTCATGTCATATCGCTCTAAACCCCTTAGCGACACGATTGACTATTTGAACAATAAGTATGCCTCGTATGGGGTTTACATTAGCTTTACTAGCGACGCTATCAAGTATCTTAACCAAGACTCTGGAAGTTCCAAAGCAAGCGGTGGTACAAGTGATTCTACTGGTGATGATTTAGACGTTTCGGCACTTTATACAGATACGAACAAAGGGTCACTATTAGATGGCGCAAAAGTGTCTATTTCCCTGAACTTTGAAAAGCACGTTGCTTTAAAGCAAGTGTTGGATGCTATCGCAGCAAAAACCAACCTATGGTGGAAATACCAATCTGATGGTCGTGTATCCTTTTACCGACAAGAAACTAGACACTTTCGGATCGACCAATATGCTGGTAGTACAACTTTAAAATCAAGTATCAATTCGTCTACTAGCGGTGGTCAGCAAGGCGAGGGGACAAGCTCTCAAACTTCGAGTTCTCACTCATATTCATTTGACCGTGACCTAGGGAAACCAATGGACCAACTCCTCAAGGGGATTAAATCCATTGCTTCTGAAGATGCAAAAGTAGAAGTGTTACCTGCACTAAGTATGGTTGCTGTAACTGACACACCTCGAAAGCTGCGAATTGTTGAGAACTTTATTGATGAGTCAAATTCTACTGCTGGAAAGATGATCAGGCTCGATATAGAGCTATGGGAACTGATCACTACAGACGAATCAAATTACGGCATTGAGCAATCTATTAAATACGCTAAGAATGACTTCGAACTTAAAATCGATGGAGTTCCAGTTGGTGATGCAGCTAAGTTAGGTGGTTTAGGGCTGAGTATCGGTGATGGTAGCTTCAAAGGCACTGAAATGGCATTGAAGGCTCTTCAGGGGACTAAATCTCTTTCGCTTAAAAAGTCAATTACGACAACTGTACCAAACAATGATGTTATTCCAGTCCAGTTCGTAAATGAAAAGAAATATGCGGATAAAATCGACCAAAGTGTATCTGGTGATGTTGTAACACAATCTGCAAGCACAGATACAACAACAAACGGTATTGTTTTCTTAGCTTCACCACGTGTTAACTCAGATGGAACAATTGCTGTCCGTATCGTAACTGATGTAAGTACCTTAAATGCAATTGACCCACTAGAAGTTGGTAATACACAACTTCAACTAACAGACAGAACTGTTACTGCCATGGTTAGCGCTAGAAATATCCGTTCAGGCGAAACAATGGTTATGACTGGGTTCGAGCAAGTGATTGACAATGGCCAAAACCAGTCAGTTCTAGGCGATTTGCTATGGATGTTTGGTGGCAATGACTCTAATGCTAAAACACGCTCAGTGATGCTAGTAATTATCACGCCTCATATCGAAAAAGTTTAACCCAATTAGGTCCTTTTATGCAGTCACTAGAAGAACTTGGATTTGATAGGCACTACATCGGTTTAGATTGGTACGAGGTTTCAGAATCCGATAAGACCATCCATATCAAAAATCTGGTTAACAAATACGACGCTACAAATGCAGTAATTGTTGAAGGGTCAACAATTGATGATGCACCAAAATCAACAATCGGTTTCGCTCAAAGCATAACGACAAAATACTACAGCGCGGCGGCAATCGTCGCTCGCGCTATTTGTGTCGATCACCCGAATGCTTTCTTCATACAAAAGCTACCATCCGGTAAATATTGGTATCTTTTGGTAATTGATAAGTGCCCAGCTGGTGGTGAGAATGATTTGGTATTTGAAACGGTGGAAGAAGTTATCCAACAGATCTTCGACCATTATCAAATGTACGATCTTCATCACGTAAAATTACGCTATGTAGTCCCTAATGAGATAACAGAAAATATCTCAGAACTATTTGAAGAGTCACGTTCAGAGTACCAACAGCACTCATATGACGTCATATGTGAAGCTGTACCTAATGAAAAGTTCGCTCAAATTCAAACAATTGAGCAGCTACTCAACACAAACCCCCTATCAAAGATAAAACCATCCCACATCGTATTTGTGGCTCTTGGAATTATATTTTTGATAGGTGTGCAGGTATATAAATCTAACTCCAAGCAAGAGTATGTAATTCCTGACATAGATTCAATGGTGAAGAAAGCATCAAGCAGTACTCTAGCTAAGCAAGCTGAAAACGATTTGAATCATAAAAAAATCGAGAGAATAGACAAGGCAAATGCAACTAAAGAGGAAGCAAAATGGCTTACTCAACGTTTAACCGCATCAGATCCTAAAAAGGTCATTTTGAACCTTAAAGCCTATATTAACTCTCTTCCTGTTGATGTTGGTGGATGGTTCCCAATGACTGTCGATCTCGTTACCAAAGGAATCATTACTAGAGACTCATCAACAGTAGACAAACCAGCAGACCAAGAGTTTTTTCATGAGACGACCGTTTTGTGGAAAAACGGAGGGACAACGGTTGCCAATTTTAGAGACAACATCGAATTCGATGGAACTATCACTTATTCACTCTCTGGAGAAGAGATTACTACGTCTCAAATAGTACCGCTTCCTAAACCAGACCATTATTTTGATGAAAGTGACGCTTTTATCTTCATAAAGGAAACTCACGGCCACTACCTAGACTTACTAACCTTCATTCAGCAACAAGCAGAGAAGACACAAGGAAGACTGTACGGAGCGATTTCAGCAAACCGCAAAACAGAAAGGGAGATCCCTTTTAAAAACGAAACATATTCCACTGAAGTAAGAAACCCACAAATAGATTACACCGTTGTGAATGTACAACTTTCGTTAAGTGGGTTTGGTTGGGCATTTAACTATTTGGACCAACTAGCTAACGATATCGACAAATTTAAAAGCATGATTATACAGAGCATTTCGATAAATCTGGAAACAGAAGAGATCGTTCTTAAGATGCAGTACATACACGAAAGTAGCATTCTTAATCAACAAGACAAAGAGGTTTCATTACGTGAAAATTAATACTATTACCCTATGCATCGCGACCCAATTGTTGAGCTTTACAACTTTTGCAAATGATCAATCCGGGCAGACTTACCAAGACATCCAAAAACAACGAAGCCTCTCTATAGAGGAAAACAAATCACTCTCGCAAAATGAGTTGATACGAGCCCAAAAAGAGCATGCTAATAAGATGTTAATGCTTGACAATCAGTATCAGCAGCTTTTGATAGAAAATAACAAATTACTAAACGGTGGGCCTGAACCGAAAAAAGAGAAGGCATCGGATGAAGAGCGTTTAGCAAAATTCCAGGAGGAGACTAGGACAAAGCGTAGAGCTCAACGAGAAGCTGAAGTTAATGCTCTGCTAAACGAAATGGAAAAACAAATCTTCGTTACAGATATTTATGAGATAGCTGGTCAGTTGAAAGGTGAGTTTTGGCATAAGGGGGCTATCCAAACTTTAAAAGAAGGGGAGAGCTTTGGGGACTGGTATGTAGATTCACTGTCATTTCAAGGCGCTGTAGTCATGCCTTTCGATTATTCAACTCACAAAATGGACAAATCAAGAGCACGACATATCACGGTTAAAACCTCTGACGAAGCAATTGACCGCTTTAAGAAAGCGCAAACATTCCGAGACCGTATTATCGAGCAGAAGATTGGGGAGCTTTCAGAATCAAGTATGTTTGGAGCCCCGGCGCCTACATTAATTAATGACTCTCCCTCTCAAGGTTTAATGTTCAAGTGAGAATTTCATGACTAGTACTAACTTAGCAGAGTATAGACCTGCAACCAGCATTGTAGAATCCAGCGCAAACGAATACGACATTTTGTCAGATTCAATTTCTGGTGATTTAATAAAATACTTTGGTAGTCGTAGTAGCTCTAGTTCACACTTCTTTAACGACTTAACATACGACACTAGAGAACAACTTCCTTGGGCCTTAGGTGGTATCATTGACAAGGACAAAGTGGCACATCCAGCTTATGGTAAAAAATTCCTTATTTCGGATGGCCATATTCAAGGTATGGATGAAGGATACAACTACCTTACCGTCTTAATGACAGAAGACTTTTCAAAGTCAATCACACAAGTTCGAGCGACTATCAGAGATGATTTGGGATATACCGATCATACTCATACAAAAGTCATTAATCTTAAGTGCTCAGAAGACCTAATCCTATTACTTGCTGATGTCATCTTCATGGGCTCTGAAGAAAACCAATCTAAAGATGATGAGGGCAGAAGTTTTAAAGCGATCACTGCGTCTGTTTTAGAATCACACCCTGCAACGTCAGACATTCACTTTGAAGTATCTAATATACCTGGCAACACGTTAGTACGTATACGTGTAGATGGCGATTTAATTGATTTCAAAGAATATACATACGATAGGCTTTACGAGACGGTTGATGTTGCTTACAACATCATCGGTGGGGATGAAGCATCCGGCTCTAGCATCCAAGGTAACAACCTAAGCTGGAAAGAACCTCAATCTGGTAAATTTATCTACACGTATAACAATACTCAAATTGAAATGCGTGTTGAATTTGCACCAAGAGAAACTGAGGGCGGTGGAGATCTAGTATGCAGGATTACCAGTAAAGGGGAGAAATCCTCTATAAGAAAGCTAGATAAAGCTGGATATCACCCAGTTCAAACGCTGTTGATTAAAAAACACTCCAGTAAAAAACAAGGAAATATACTGTTTGCTGGTGTTACAGGTTCTGGTAAGACCCAGTCCATGTATTCAGTTATCGATTACTTACAAGACCTGTACAAATCTACTCGGAAGTTTGTTACTGCCGAAAACCCTATCGAGATGAACTTAGAGGGCGTTTCACAAGTTAACTTAGAAGATAACTCTAGCGCTTCTGATAATGAAATGAACACATTAACCAAGCAGTTTGAACGAATTTCCGAAAGCTTCATGCGACTAGACCCAGATATCATGGGTACAGGAGAAATACGTTGCTACAATTCAGCAAAATTTGCAATTGAATCTGCCCGAACTGGCCATGTATGTTTCTCAACAATACATGCCGCATCTTCTTGTGATGTACCAGGTCGCTTGGACGGTTTCGGAGTAGCTAGATCAGTCTATCAATCATCAAACACCCTAACTGTCATCATTGCTCAGTCTTTAGTACGAACCGTGTGCCCGTCCTGTAGTCGAAGTTATGATGAGCTTCCGAATAACTCTCCATTAGTTTATTCATTAATACAAAGCTTATCTTCCCTAGAGTTACTTGAGTACCTGCCGAACATACGTTTCGCAAAGCAAGGTGGGTGTGAAGAGTGTAATTATTCTGTAGATGGCCGTGTTGGACGAACACCTGTAGCTGAAGTCTTGGCGCCAGATCAAACAATCAGAAACCTATGGGCTAAAAACGAAGATGATTTGGCTAAAGCTCATTGGCTAAACACTGGTGGTTTTACTAAGTTAGAGCACGCAATTTATAAAATGTGCAAAGGGGTATTGGACCCTGAGATGATAGAACGTGAAATCGATCAACTTGTGGTCTCTCGATTAGATCGTGAAGAGCTAAATGTTTCTCTCTACCACCCAGAGGTTTAATTAATGGAAAACGATATTAACCAAAAGTTGCTCAGAATAAAGAGTCAATACCTTAGTGATGACTTCATTGATACCTTAAAGCTAAAGTATACAAACTTTCGTGTGGGCTCAAAGAGAAAGTCTCAACTTCTAGAGAAAATTGCATCACGTTTAGCAGATGGTGATTCAATCGTAAATGTATTGGACTCCCTCTATGAAGCATATAAGTCCCAACAACCAAAATCCCAAGAAACAAAGTTCGTAAAATATCTTGCAGACCGGTACCGATACAGACCAGTTATCTCATACATGCTCGCACCATTCTTTGATAAAACCACTATTGGAGTTGCTTACGCAATCGAGAAGAAAACTGCAGCATACAAAGTAATACGCATATGTGTCAGCCAATTACAAAGAAAACAACAAATGAGAGGTGCTGGCTTTTTAGGAATAGTCGGTCCAATTATAGGTGTTGGTTTGATTATGTTGATTTGTAGTCTTGCACACTTATACATCTATGCTGTGCTGTTTAAGGGGCTTAATATAAAACCAACTCCTATTATGACATTTGCAAGAGAGTTTACAAAAACTGTATACGAGCTAAGCCCATTTATTACAGGCACATTGGTGATATACGGGACCTGGGTAGTTTGGAGTTTACCCAATCAAATTAATCGGAGATTAACTAAATTACCACCTTGGAATGTTGTTGACGCGATTAATTCCGCTATAACCCTACAAACATTCAATGCTCTTTTGAAAGTCGGGATGCCCTCTTCAGAAGCACTAAAGCTTGTTGGTTCCCACTCAACGCCATATGTAAAACATTGGTGCCAAAAAATGCGTCTTAATATGATTGGAGGAAAGAGTGAAGGGCAAGCACTCGCCTGTGATTTCTTTAGTAGAGAACCAAGAATTGAGATTGAGTCGTATGCTACAACCTCTGACTTTACTAATAAACTAGACGATATCACCGAAGAAGTATTTGCTAACACTGAAATGCTAGTAAAAAAGCTTACGACAGGGATCATGCTCGGTTGCATGATGGCAGTTTTAACTGTAAACGCCATAGTTGGCCTTTCTATTTCTTCAATTGGTCAAACCCTTAACTAAGTTTGATAATAAAATTAACAAATTGTGAAAACCATATTCCACTTGATTGATATATGCCAATCATGTATAAAATCCAATAGCTTTCAAAGAGGAAAATAGCTATGTTATTTAAACCAAAAAAACAATATTCAAAGAAACTAAACCGCGTTCATGCAAAACGTAAAGGTGCATTTCTATCTACAGAGCTTCAATTAGTCCTGGCATTCGTGGGCATTATGGTTGTCGGTATTGCTACAACTATGGGGGATTCAGGTGCGGGTAAACTTGTTGACGATGCTGAGTCAGCTCTACTACAAGCATCGGACGAACTACGACGTACAGTGGGTGGCTTTGGTTCATACGCATCTGTTAACAACACTGACTGTTACGACAAAAACATCTGGCCTTCAAGCTGGTTAAGTGCAACCCAAGATGAATTTACCACACCTTTTTCTGATAATGGCTTGACCTGTGGAAGCGTAGACACCGCGACTAACCGTGATGGGATTACAACTACTGGTACAGGTAAATTCTTCACTTTCACTTTCTCAAATGTAGAAACAGATCAGTGTAACCTACTCGTTGGTCGTGTATTCCAAAACTTCGTTGAGATCCAGGTTGAAGGTACGCGAATTGATGGTAATGACACTCTTAAAACACAGTGTGCATCTGGCGATGAAGTAGCAATCACATTCATCAACCGTTAATCATTATTAATAAGAGTGGCCAATATGCTGCCTAGAACCTCAATCAAAAGACAAAGAGGCTTTTTCCTTCAACTTGGCATATTGGCCTCTACTGTCGCTTTAAGTATCATCATGTCCACTTACCTCATGATGAAAAGTGATCAATACGAATCTCAAGTAGACCAACTTCAAGGGCAGCGTATAGCAACGCTGCTTCATGCTATCAAGAATGCCTCAAGACAAAGTGGCTCATTAGCCCAATGGAATCAGCCGGGCCAACCCTTCCAAAACGGTGCTGAGCACATTGGAACAATGTGGTTGAAGCCAAACACCTGTGGTGGTACCCAAACATCTGAGTTCCTATTCTGTGACTTCGAAGATTCCCCTAGAATTGGGGATAACATGCAATACAAAACTGAAGTTACAAATGATGGAACCCAGGTCGAACTCAAATTAACTGTCTCAAATACTGCTGAAACTCGGGGATTTGACTTCTCTGGTGAAAACGGAGTCAAACGTTCATGTACTATAGCCCGAATTGCTGGTGGAGGTTTGGCAAACCTAAATTCAGGCACCTCAATCTCGCAAGTGGATTGCGACTTTGATACAGGTATCATTACTATGGATATCACTTGGGGCACAAGCTTCTCTGATGACCTGAGTATCCATGGTACAAACTCACCGTTAGCTACAATCGACTGGAATGGACAGGATGTCGATAATATGGACCGCCTTGAAGTATCTAGCATTGTGGACCGAGAAAACCCTGTATTTAGACTCGATTTGAATGGAACCAGCAACCTCAACAACCTCAACGTTAATTCCATAGACGCGAACTCCGGTACTATTGACACGTTACGCTCCAATTCTGCAAACTTAACTAGTGTTCGCGGCACTGACCTTGATTACGATAACGCTGACATTGATCGTGCTGATATTAATAGAGCTGACATCAATAACGGCGATATAAATACAGCTAGTATAGGCTCAGCAACAATAGACCAAGCTACAGTACGGAATAGAATCAACCAAACCAACTCATCGCAAATGAATAATTTCGCAGGGGGCTTGGCAATCGGTACTGGTTCAAACATATCAACTCTAGAGAATGGCTCTCTTTATGTCCCTGGAGCCGTTGTTGATTTCAATGACCCCTCAATGTTTTTTGACCCAAATGGCGTTTCTCGAACAAGAGACATTCGTTTGACATCGAGAGGGGGTGTAGCTCTCTCAAACCTAACAAGTAAATATGTTCACCAAGGTTCCGCTACAATAAACGGAGTTGGTGCAATTAAAGGTGTAAATTGTGGTGATGGTGCAGGTTATGCGGCAAATAGAATTGTTGTAGACTGGCAAGATAGTAAGCGTTACCACTCAGCGAACGGTGTAGTCGTATCTGACTATTCATTAAACCGAATCGGTGTTACAAAAAATGCATCTGGCTCACAATTTCTTGTCCGCCTTTACTCGTATAATTTCAAAACTAAACTTTGGGAAACACCTAGAGAAAACCGAGCACTAGCAACTATCTATTGCTATTACCCTTAAATATCTTCCCTTCCAGGGCATACCAAACTATAATATATTATAGACTAAGCTTAAGGTATGCCCTATGAACCTACTTCTTGCTATCTTCTTTGGAATTCTTCGTACTCCGGCTCTACTTTTTTATGTAACTACAGGAGTCGTTCACTACGTAATGGGCAAGCTCGTAAGGACGGTCCTAATCCCTTTATCATACGTAACAGAGAAACTCCTTAAACCCAATCACTATCTAATCGGCCTTGGTGGCCTTTTAATACTATACAAAGGATATGAGTATCTACGTGCTATAGCAGTATCAATTGCTGATACAGAAGTGTTTCTATATATGCCCGTTTGGTTACTAAGTTATCTTGAGTTTAGTGATGTACCATTTGATAGGCTAGGCTTGCCGGGTGCACAAAGACCACTTACAGAATCAATGTTAGATTTCGAGCAGGTATTGTTTGGTAAATTCGATGTAATTGATTTGTACTTGGTCTGGTGGTGGTTCTTTTTAGGGAGTCAACTAGGGCTTTACATCTACTATGCAGTAAACAGGCTTTTGAAGACAATGAACCTCGATTAAGACAATGAAAAAAGAGCCATTATCTGAATTAGTCTGAATGCAATCTGTGAGTTTCTTTATCTCGATGTGACTAGGTCTGACAGGTTGCCCTTAATCGGCTCTGTCCAATAGTTTGCTAGAGATTGAATGACTTTCTAATGTTCTCTATAGCTTGAGTGCTATACATAACCATATTTTCCCCTTGGTCGTTATACAGTTCCAATTTTCTTGATTTTAAAGTGTGGATTAGTTGCCAGCTTTTTATCTAGTCGAGGTGCTAACCACTCTTTAAACGCTTTTTTCCGTTCAGCTTTTCTAACATCTTCCACAGCAAATACTTTGTATTTTGCTTGGTTTTTTGGCTCGCCAAGCCACTTCTTGATAGCTGAATCTGTCCACAATCGATCTGTTTTTAGTCGAGTTACCGTAATCCAGTTTTTCGACCACTCAACAAAACGCTTTCGCTCTTTGATAGCTCGAATCTCTTGTTGGCTTTTAACCCAATTGGGATCGACAGCAAACTGCTTGTGGCCGATAAACCTACCGCGAGGCTTAGGCATCCTTTTCCCCCTACGACTGGTTAGATGGTTCACGGACTTTGAAGCCGTTTGGTCTAGTTAGTGAAACGGCATCACCAACCCTAGATACATTCCATGTTTCAATTAAGTTAACTTGGTCGTTTATAACTCGCACTTTGATGTTTTCATTTTCAGGATCTATTTTGATGCAATTATTGCCTCCAACTGAATGAGAGTACCCAAACAACCAATTTACGGACTCGTTGGGGCACTCTTCGAATCCATGAACATAACCAATTTCACTATCATCAATCTGTAGCTCAGCTACAGGTGAGATGTAGATAGTAATATCAGCCATTTGCTCATTGACCATTTCGTTATAATCATCTACAAGGTCACAAGCACTCAAAAGAGGCAGTGCGATAGCTAATGTTAATATGCTTTTCAATTTCATCATTTCCCCTTAAATTACGTTTCTTGTTTTCAGCTCATCTACGTGGCGTTCTTCACGATAAACACGAGATCATGGCCCTTATACATCAATCAATGCTTTCAACAAATCCCTCTATTAGCTCAGATGTATTCGATTGTGCACCACCAGCGAATCCAGTTGAGCTATTTAATGAAGGTAAGATTTCTTTTATAAGGTTCAATATTGACAGTCGAGTTAAAGTGTAGGAGGTCATATCTTTAACTCTTTTTGCTTCCATCTCCTGGGCGGGATTATTGATCTCCATTTCCTTATTGGCCGTTTTTATTTTCTCTTTTAACAGCCCTAGTTGCTTGATCTTAGAAAACTTTAATTCGTTATTAACAGTAAACCCTAAAGTGGCGTTCCATTCGCAAGATAGTTGAAGTGGGCGCTTTTGCGCTAGTAAATTAGCATTGATTTCATCTGACTCAATATCCTGGTTACTGTATCTCACCTTGTTCGCACCGTTCGCTCTATTCTCAAATGCAATATCACCATTTTTAATTGCCAACGTAGGCGGTAACTCCAGGCTGCTAAGCCAACTAGTAAATACACTCGAAACATCATTATTAACTGTTAGCGGGCTCGCAGGAAATGTTTTGAATGTAAGCTTGAATAAATCAATAATCGCTTCAACTTCTTTGTTTCCACTTGAACCGATAAAAAGAAACTTTAGCTCAGTATTAAACCAAACAATGATATCTTTGAAACGTGTAAGCGATTTCGGTATAAGAAGGTTTTCACACATTTCACGTAAATTCTTGACATCTTGTGAAGAAACCTTGGCATTTACTCCCCATGTCCTGGGGGAATCTTGTGCAAGCTGAATCATTTTCTGCCTGACAGCTTCGTCCAATGTACTAGATGCAACAGACCTAAAGCGCTTTTCTATACGAAAAATGTAATCGTTTTCTAGCTTAATGTAAGGTTTATTTGATTGCAGTAACTCAGCCCAGCCATATTTAGTCTTAATCGCACCAGTCAAAGGCTTCGCTTTCAGTTTCTCAAACATTTCAGAGTGCAGATTTGGGTCCAAGTTGAAGTCTTCAGGTAACTTGTAAATCACAAAGGTTTTAAACATGATTTACCTCGGCTTTATTGGAAAGTGGCAGTAAACGCATAGGATCTTTTTTGATGGCAACTAAAAATGAATACACAGAACCAAAGCGATTGGTGTCATATTGCCAATATAAATGCAGGTAATGAAAATAGATAAAGGAAGTAAATGCACTTAGCAAGGTCAAATACATGGATGTCATTAGGTAACTAAATTGAACCTCCGAGGTTACTATCGTTACAATAATGAATTTGGCAACACTGTTTACAGCGAAGAAGCAAAAAGCCAATACGAAAAATAGCGTTAGCCAAATAGACAGCTGTAGGTTTCTGGCTTTGCCTTCAACCTGTTCATCATTCATGTCGAAACCAGCTTTAACAACCTCATCGAAAGGTACAAGATTGAAGTGTACGGGGGTCTCCATGAACGGAACCATTTTCATATGGGCGGGGACAGCTCTAACAAGTTCCATGTACGTAGTTGGCTTCACTTCGGTACGCTGAATGGTTAAATCATACCGTCCATCTTCCCCTTTTTTTAAAATCAAACGGTTCGCTGATTCAGAGGCTGTCAACTGAGGTAGATGAGGGCTAATTTCAAGCATATCGTTTGCTAGCTGCTCATTAGAATCACTGGGACGCTCCTCGTGTTTTAGAACCAACAAACGATTACTGTCTTTCTTAAAATCAGGAACACTTCCATTAGCCTCTGAAAACACACTCGATTCAAACAAGCTATAACCATGTTTCAGTAGGTACTCTCTATTGACTTCGGTGTATGAGTCTAGATAAGGCAGGGACGTTAAAGGGTCAAAAGATTGCTGATAATCTCTTGCAGACTTTATTTCATTTAGTAGGCCTCCAGGGAGCCTGTATTCATTATGAATACTCTCCAGAGCTCTATCTATAGGGGTTATATGAACCCACTCAGTCCAAAACCTCAGTCTAAACATATTCCATGTCCAATCATTTGGGGTCTTGCTTGTGGCGTTTTTAAAAAAAGTTGAAAGTATCATAGATTACATAGTCCTATTTGCTTGCACTTGGTGGTCGTTCAGACTTTTCACCATTTCCTGTGTTTCCATTTCCGTTATTACCACTGCCATTATTACCATTGCCTTGCTGATCCTGTTGAGGTTGTTGTTTTTGAAGTGAACCATTAAAAGCATCAGACATTTTGTTGAAGGTACCATTCGTTGCTGATAGGTACTGATCAGAATCACCAAATTGACCAATAGCATCTGTAGCAACCCAAGACATTAAATTGTTGGCAAATAAGTTCGGAGCTTTTAGACAATAAACAAGTAAACCAAATAGAACGATTGGATATCCTCCTGTAAGCATCACTAAATCAAAAAGATCCCAAGAGGAGGGTAGGTTAACTCCAATGGACTTCCACCAAACGCTATTAAGGAAAGCTAAGCTGAGGTTACACATTGCAAAACCAAGCATTAATCCAATTACATGAAGAGTCGGCCTCAGGAATATGGCTCCGTAGAGAGCTGCCATTCTTAGACCATGAACAGCCATTAGCCCTTCACCTGCAGCAGAGGCTAATAAAGCACTGCCCAGGGCAATGCCTGCCAGAGCTTCGGCACAAATGATGAAAAAAGCGGTAACAACAAATAGGAATGTAATTATTGGCACCATTGGCAATACATTACCTAGAATAAAAGCACCGATAAGGCTAGATACAACCAGTGGAGCGACTGTTTTAACGAAGAAGGCCAAAGGTATAGCGAATGGAGCTGACAAAGCAGAACTCTCGAGGGCACCTTTGATGACATCTGCGCCTTCAGTTGCCAATACAACGATGTACCAAATGTTCTTAAGCGCTTCACCTAACGTAGATAATAACGCCAAAGCATTTGTAGACCCTGTAACGTCGAATAGAGCTCCATCATAGTCAATGCCGCTCATCCCTGGCGTTTCTATTGCAGATGCCAGATTACCATTATAATTACCAAGGCTTAGAGCTGAGCTTAATATTCCGGAAGCAACAGATACTATTGCAGACTCGTTGCCAGTCGCCGCTGCTTTTGCGTTTTCATTTGTCGAGTGAACGGCCATTAGTGCGGACCAGTTATTCAACTTCTGCGCCTCAGGCCAATCTGATTTTATGTCTCCACTCATTGCAAGTTGTTCAGTTAAGTCCCAAGTGAACTTTGGAAAATTGCTTGCCAGCCAATACGTCTTACATTCGTTTGCTTCATCTATTTCATCATCAAGAGATGAATCGAAAAGGTTTATACTTGGAATCCATGAGAATACAGAACGGCAGAAACTGGTTCTTTCCGGTATATTTGTACTCATTACATTGTCTAATGAAAAACCTACTCCAGATGAAGCTAATTGCATCATTCCATTCATACGGCTAAACGCTAGAGGAGCCATCATCCAGCCCCCTTCTGTTAATTCTTCGACCAGCGAGGATGAGCCTGATATGCTGATATTCGCTTTAGAACTACCGCAACGACTTGCTTCATATTGACCCTGCCAAGACTGAGATAACTCCCCCATATAACCGCGCTCTACAACTTTAGACTTACACATTGCTAAATCAACGTGCGCTTTGAATAGGTTTTCAGCTAACTCTTTAGAGCCTAATTCATTGAGTAAATATTCACGATAATAAGAGTCATCACTTCTTCGCATTGCCGTTACATATTTTGATAAATCTGCGTTCTTCAGCCGCGATAACATACTCGATACAAGCGTGTGTAATTCTGACATGAAAGTGAACGTAGCCTCTGTACCGTAGTAGTTCGAGTAATATGCAAGCTTTTGCTCCACTGATGAGCTAGCAGTAGGTTTACGGGCGAAATCAAACCTGATTGAACCACAGGCTCCTCCACGAAATTCTAAAATAGCGCCAGTATTTTCAGCCCCATTCTTTCCTATAGGCTCATCGACATAATTAAGAGAAGAAGAAGACCCGCTTGAATTAGGGTACATTGAGCTGATTCGTGAAAATGATGGAAATGAGTCGGTTGGGAATATGCTAGATGTCCCATTTGAATTAATCGATTTTAAAGTGAATTTTCTATCATTTGAGCTTTCAAACAACTCAGCACAAGAAAGCATAGAAACCATAGTTTCTCCAACTGAGAACACTTCACCTACATTCGTAGACGCTATTTGCGCTCCAGTATGATTCACATAATCATTTACTCCAGCTTTCCAGAATACATCAGCTGCTCCCGCACCATGGACGATTACATACATCCCAGAAGCTTGTCCTACCGATACAAAGGAACCAGCAGCATGAATCATAGGCGCCAATGACCCCAACGCTATTGCAATTCTTAATGGAACGTATGGTGACATTTTCCCAAAGACATGACCTGTAGCAGCAGCATTCATCATGATGTGACCAGAGTTATATATGACATTTATTGATCCATAGAGTAGGGCTAAGAAATTGAGCCCCCCCAACATGACCATTAAAGGCGTCAATGTCGCTTCTACACTCTGATTACCAAAAAGGTGATGTACCCAACCACCGAATAAAATTGCTAAAAAGTTTGTTGTCGACCCTGTCTGAACATGAGCCTCTATACAAGTAAGAGTAAAATCTGCACAAGTTGCCATAGGGGACCTCAGTTCATGGTTGCAGCTGTGATAGTGTTGCTCAGTGATTGATAGAAGAAATCGATGTACACAAGGAAAATTCCGAACCCCATATGAACAACAATATGACTAAACTTAATTTGTCCTGACATCTGTGGATTGGCTAAGAGAGTTATTCCCATCACACCTCTGAAGTAAGATATAACTCCGTAAATAGACATGACCGCAAAACAAGCTCGTATAGCAATAGAACGAGTTTGCATCCCCGTTCCTACGGTAGAAACATTGACTAGGTTAGTAGCTCGCTGACTTATGTCATCAAACATTGCCGCAGAATAGGGAGTGCTAAAATCTAATCCTGAACCATGCCAAAATAGACTCCCCCAAGCAGCTATTCCTTCTCCAAATTTCCACATAAATGCTGAAGCTATAAAAACTGCCATTATCAATTTAGGTGAGGGAGGACTTCCATACATTTGGCTAACCATGGGGGACGACGTTCTTGTCCTCATGAGGGCAAGCCATAAATAGACACCCTGGACAAATAGATATAAACCCAGCCCCTGAGCTACTAGGATTATTCCATCAACTAAAATGACAAATTCATGCGTCAGAAACCGCTCTAGAACGTCAGTGACCTCTACAGCCATAATTAGTATTTCCTTGCATTTCCAGCTATTTCATTTAGCAGTTGAGTTTGTAAGCCTAAATTGAATTCGCTTGATAACTGGGAATCCAGTATATGACCCAGCAGAGCAAGGACCCTTGCATCAATTTGAGCGTTCATTCTTTGGACTTGTTCCACAGTGGTAAAATTAGCCTTGCAAGCTTGACCAGCTGGTGTGTTTAACCAATCATCCATTTCACGCTGGGTATTTACCATTGCGGCTTTGCGTGAATAACAAGACTTGTCACCACCATTTCCGTAGAGCTTTATTTGCTCAGGAGAGTTATAGAAATCAATATCAGCCTTTATTTGCTCAAGAATAGATTGAATAGGGCGCCCATTTTCATCACGAGGGTTGGTGAGCCCGTTAACTCTAAGAGCTGTATTAAATCCAGCTGTAGTTCTTAGATGACGTTTAAGCCATCGGTTGTAAGCCATCTTTGCATCTGCACCCGAGTTTTCATTGATAACTTGGTTATTCTCACCGCGGGGCATTTTATTTATTTCACCGGAGCTAAAAAGTACTTTAAGCATGGTGTCAGTGCGCTCTTTCTCATCAGTTGATTTGGAGTAGCCACCTTCACCCATGCCGGGTAAAACACCTTTTATATTTAATAAATCGAGTTCAACAGTATCTCCATGCGTAACGCCCTCTAAAAGTGATACAGACTCATCTGCTAATGATTGCAGCCCTGTTTCACATCTATCTCCTTCACAATCAATTTCATCTGAAAGCTGCACAGCAAAATCAAGGCTATTTGTCTGGGCTTCGCAATAAAAGTCATCTGTAGCTTCATAAAGTGCAGACACCGCTGCTATGCCATCACACATCAATGGTGAGGGTTCCATCTTTGCTTGAAGCTCAAGGTTAGAAGTTTCCGAAACACTGTTAGAAATGGCCTGTGTTGATGCGAGTTCGCGCATCGTATCTTGAGATGCTTTCCATTCCTCCATTAGTTCTGTCATTGTCATTTCAGAAATCTTTAAACCCTTTTCTTCAGCCCATAACATCGCATCTTGAGCACTTTGGCTGATTATCTGACCTAAGCCTGTTGGGTCTGTACAGATTACGGCGTTTGCTGTCCCTGGCAATAAGACCGCCAGGGATAAACTTAATAACGTTTTCTTAAACATTAGCGTGCTCTCTATAAATCAAACCCACCAATATCAAATGATAGGTCTTGAGTTGGTTGAGACGGTGAGTTTCCATCATTTGATGGTTTGGATGGAGTTGCTTCGTTGAATAGTTCGGAGAAGTCGAGTTCAGGCACTTGTGTATGTTCAATAGAATGACCAGTCTTCAACGCCCTATCCGTATTCAATGCGTATTCTGAAACACCAATTTGCAGACACATATGTTCGAACTTTGCATCGTTTAGTCCAACCTCGCGATTCGAGGCAGGGTGGTTTCTTAAGATATGCATTTGTGGGTCGACCAATGGGCCGATAATTGAGTTATTGAATTTCATTTCAACCTCTAATAGACTCGAAACTAATGTCATATTACAATAAAAAACAACATCAGCAAAACCCAAAAGTCACCTATGATTAGACTAACGTTCGATAAAAAATGGATAGATGAATACTGGCAAGAGGTTGAGCCAAAAGTAATGAGCAGCATTTCATCCTTTGAGGCCAGAGAAAGCTGGGTTGTTGAGGATCAGTCTCCATCATTAAGAGAACTTAATCGCATTGCTGAAAACCTACCTCAATTAGCAAATTTCCCATTGAATCAGGATGTGCAAGAGCAAGCCGATCGGTTACTCGTAATTTTGGGGTGCTTACCGCTAAAAACGTCTTTAGCTGCTTTTGGTTGGCTGGGGGCTTTTAGTCAAAACGATCACAAATGGAATTACATTGTCTCTATCCACGCGAACCAAACTCTAGCGAGTCAAAGTATAGAAAACCGAAACCGGTATAAGTTTGCCAAAATTCTTCACACAAGATTAAACCTCTTCAACTTTCTAATCGAATTCGACAAGCAATATATGAGTGAGGATGCAACTCGATTGGCACTGGCAACTCACAAAAGATTAATTCAGGAGAATACTAAGGATGGATAATAATAAAATTATTCGTTTTGCACTTCTAGCTTCAGTCATTGCAACTGTCACTCCCTTTAAGAGTGAAGCAGCAAGGGTATGTCGACAAAAAGTCTCATTGCCAGCACCTTCAGCTGGTATATGTGACGTAGATACAAGCAATCCTAAGATGGGAAACCCATTTGCTTATATAGACCCGACTCAAGGGTGTGATTTCTCTTTTAGTTTGCCAGGTCTACCTTCGTTTAGCCTCGATGGTTTACAAGGAGCTCTATGCGATACCATTCAGGATATTGGGCAGCAAGGCATTGACGACGCACTTGGCCCTGTACTTGATGCGATTCCAGATAGTGTAGACCTCGACCTAGATAATTTGATGGAAGGCATCTTCGATGATCAAATTGAGATGCAAAGTAAATTTTGCCCTGTCTATGACGACAAGGGAAAACTGGTTTCGTACGAATGTGCGTCTGATGGGAATGGTGGCGGTGACATTATAGACATAGAAGACCCTGATCATGGAGACAGAGAATGTTATACACAAAATGGAATTACATACTGTAAGGATGATGAAGGAGAGGTAACTGAACCAGACCCAGAACCTTATGACCCTGAGAAAGACCCAACTTTGCCAATATGCTCAGAGTTAGACAGTTTCTTTGACTCTGAAGGTAACTTAATACCTTGTAGAAACGGTACAAGCAGACAAGCCGTTTACCCTCAATCTGAACAAAACCTTCCTAGTTCATCAAGAGATACCAACCAATCTACCAAACCAAAATGGGATGTGAAAAAAGGGTGGTAATGTGAATTTAATACTTGTTGAAAGCAGCCTTAAATCGAAGCAAGTTAACTTGGCTCTAGGTGCACTAGGTATTCAAGAAGAGTTTACTTGCGGATTTACTATGGGGAGAGTTTTCGATTTTAAGGTCGGAGACCCTTCTCTAAAGTGGTCCCCAAGGAACTCTGACGTATACCAGTATCTGTCTACTCAAATTCAACGCTCAGACAATGTTATCGCTATGACAGATGCTGACGAACAAGGAGAGTACATCGCCTACCAATTGCAAACCATAGCAAATCAATATGGTCGTTCACTTGTGAAAGCCGATCTGAGTGAGTTATCACCTTTAGGCATAAAAACAGCACTGAGTAAGGTTAGGCCAATAAACCTAGACGTTGTAGCACAAGCACATACAGAACGACTATTAAATCTTAAAGTAGCCAATTATGGTATTAATCAGGGTATTGGACCAACGAGTATTCATAAGTTAATGGTTGCAAGCCATTTAATGGATACACCTACTCTTAATGTAGCTACATTCTTAGATGATGAAAGTTCCGTTAAAGCCCTAACTTACAACACTTCCCTAAAGTCAGCCGAGTCTGAATTAGTTGAAGTTCCAACGAAACCGCCATCAACCTTAAACATCTACCAGAACGTAGCAATACACTACGATACGCCTGTCTGTGATATCGCAAATAATCTTCAAGACTTATATCAATCTGGAAAGCTTTCATACGGGCGTGTGACCGAGAATTATTGGTATCCAAGTGCAGAGAACTCCGTAGAAGATACCCTAAGCGAGCTTTGTGTAGCTATAGACATGGAAAGATTTGCGGCATTAACAGAAAGAAACCAAGCCCACTCAGCTATTTATGTCGTTGATCATCGTTCCGTGTACAGCAAACATTCAGAAGTAGAAATGGTAACTGAATTTACAAAAAGTGCTTTGGGCTTGAGCGATAAAAAGACGTATCTAGCTGATGCTGGTGGACCTATTTTGTCAACTGAAGAACTAGTTCAGCCTGGTTTAAAACGCAGCTCCCCAGATATCCAGATCTTACAAAGCTTAAATGAACTTGGCCTATATAAGCCTTCTACCAGCCCAACTCTTTGTAGTTCCCTTAGCTCAGCTTTTTACATTAACTCACAACTGAACAAAGAAGCTCTAAAGTTTCAGTTTTCTATCACTAAGCGTCTTTTCCCTTCTCTCTTAGAACATATAGAGATGCGTCAAAATCCAATCACCCAACGAGTAAACCATAAAGTAGATGGGACGGAACTAACTATCACTAACAACATGGCCAACACCTTGTTTGATAATTTAACGATGAGTAGGTAATCATGATCAAATTCCATAAAAAGAAAGGTTTAGCACTATCATTAATGGCCTTAGCCAGTTTCTACGCTTTTGCTGAGTATAAAACTGATAAAGCACCTATAAAGAGTAATCCAACAAGTGAGGTTTATGTAAGTGGCTCGAGTACTTTGCCAATTGAACAACTCGTTGAAGAAAAAATGAGTGTAACCACATACAAAATAATTAAAATCATGGAAGACACTAACCTTTATGCCGCCTTCACAAACAAAGGGACATTCATTGTTGATAGCGATGTTAACTTTGCAATTAAGGGGAAAATGATTGATCTGTCCAATGGCGATAACATCCTTGGTCGTATATTCGGCGCACATAAGGATGAGATACAGTCAATAATCACCAAAGAGAAGGCAATAGTTGCTTTCACAGATAGCAGTCATAAAGCTTCAGTCAAATTGAGCGACACCAAGCCCAAGCCTCAACCAATTCCAGCTGAACCTTCTGAACATAACACCAACTTAAACAGCTCTCATGAAGAAAAGATAAACGAGATTTTACGTAAATCTCCAGGAGTTCAGGCGTTAATCAAAAGAAAGTTGGCCATGGAAGCGAAACAAGAACAGCTTGAGCATCAAGAAAGTTCTGATTCTAGCAAACAACAACCCGTAACTCAGTCATCTATTCCAAGCGTAAGCTCCGAAAAAACATCTAACACAATCATGGATGAATTAAAGAACATCGAGCCTCATATGCGTCAAAAGTTAGGACCTACATACGCTCCGATGCTTCTTCCAGCAATAGATGATGATAGCTTTATTGTTTATGAAAATGATGCAGATGTCCCTTATAAGGGAACTTTGACAGTTGCTACCGATTTTAGTTGTCCAGTATGTAAACAGCTACATACTCTAATTCCTTCTTTAAATGCTGAGGGTGTAAAGGTACGTTACATGCCTTATCCTAGAAAACGGATTATTGATTACCCATTCGAGAATAACTTTACAGTCGATCAGTATATATATCGTACTCACCAAGAGCCCCTTAATAGCTTTGGTGAGTTAGTGCTTAATGGATACTGCTCTGATGATAATAAAGCCGCATACAATGAACTCTTTTCTACTAAGAGCTTAAGAAACTTTCCAAGTAACATTTCGAAGAGTTGTGAAACTAAAATGAGGGAATTCAAGATTTTGGGCGATTTAATGTTCGCAGGTGGAACTCCCTACCTAGTTTGGGGAGACGAAGACACTCCAGCAAGTGAAAGGGGTTATATTCGCGGAGTTATGAGAAGTGATAGAACAATTTTCGATCTACTAAAACGAAAGGAAAGTTAGTAACTAGATAATAACTTTAGAGATCATCCCAAACCCTGAAACTTTATTTGGCCCATCTTGGGCCAAATTTTTATTCAATATAATAAAAGTCTAATCTATGGGAGTTACTACTATTGCATCCGCATCGTCAGACTCATGATTACCGTCATATGGCACTAGAGTAATTAGAGAGGCAGATTCTAACTTGTTACCAACGCTTGCTGTAACAGGTAGGCACATATGAAGTTGACGATTCTCACTCTTTGTCATGTTATGAACCCCTCTGCGAGATCGTTCAGAAACAATCACCTCCGTTTCGACTTCATAATGCAATTGCAATTCGTGACTACTTGATAAAGAGAGTGGTGTTGGTTCTACTTTGAACCCGGTAAACTCAATTTTCTTTACAGCATCCCAAACTTCACCTAGTGGCCAACCTAAATAGTGGTTGTGTTTTGAATCAATAGAATAAGCAATCATAGAAGACATACTCCTTGAAAGTCCTATTCTACCTTCCGACACTTCTTTAATTTCTAGGCTGAAGATAGAGTATAGCTCTATGTCTGCTCGCCCACTAACTGCAGCAATCCAGGCTGCATTTCCCTCATAGTCACCCATTTGACACCATTGTTTTTAATTGATGAATGTCTTATATTATACAACTATTACCCCCCGCGCAACGAGGCAAACATGAGGTTAGAAGATAGCCTACAAGACCATGTTTTTGATTCAATTAGTAGGTCATTAGGTCTAACTATCAATGAAAAGCAACACCTTCAATTTGCAGTTAACTGGAACACGAATGAGTTGATGCTTTCGTCTTACATGGCTGCTAATGCTCTTAACGGAACATCTACGTTTGACTGCCAGCTGCCTATTGTTTCTATTGATGAAGATGGGGATATAACATCGCTCGAACTCCCCCATGAAATTGATTGGAGCAAGCCAAAGCAACAGTCCCTTCTATCCATAATAGAGATGCACGGTATTCGTCTTGATAAAAGCGAACCTAGTGAAAACTTTAAGACATGGCTAAGGGTTGCACAGCTGAATGAACTACATAGTGTTATTAAGCGATCTGTTGAACACCATCGTAGCAGCAATTCACCGAATGCCCATCAGATTCCGTTGTTATTAGATAGAACAGACTATCTCTTCGAACCTTCGTCAGGTTTGGCCGTACCTAACACGCAATCAATGCTAAGTAATCGTGTTGAAAACCAGATAATCAACCAGACAACCTACAAGCACAATCTAATTCCAGATAACGAAATAGTGGTTAACCCAGCATTAGACATTTCTATTGGGGTGGAAAGATGAAGAAATTCTTTACAATTGGGGTGGCTATAGTTGCATTCATTCCGTACACAAGCCATGCATTCTTAGCTTGGACGATTGTAGATCCAGCCAAAACAGGTCAAAAAGCTAGTCAAACAGCCACTGATGGTATGACAGCAGCTGAAAGAGCGCTGACTAAGTCTCAAGAAATGGCAAACGAGATCAATAACGCGATTAAATCATTCCAAAACGACGACAACCTCAAAGCTTTCCATACAGCTACTGTATCAGGTAGTCACTCTGAAACGCACAATTTGCTAATGCAATCAAAGATGGAAGTTACACCAGGCCTTTGTGAATTTGTTGAGAGGGCGTATGTAGCTAATTTTGATGAACAAGGCTGTCTATTCTTTGATGATGATGGCCTAACTAGTTCACTAGTAATTGAGGGGGAGAAGGTACTTCCTGGAAAACTAGCCGAAGAAACCTTTGATAACCTTAAGTCCAGCATATCTCATAGAGCTCCTATTGGCGCACCTAACCTTCACGAAGAATACACAATCCTTCTAAATGACACCTTTGGGCAAGCAGTATTGAGTGAGTTATCGCACGAAGACCGTTTAGCTATGGATCAGTTAGTTGGTCTATTAACAACTCAAAATCAATCTACGATCCCTCACCCAAAAGACATGAAAGGTTCTGACGATGAACTCAGATTAACTAGAAAACTGAATAGATACCTTCGAAGTGACTTAGCGATTGCCACTATGAAATCGAGTTATATAAAACGCTCCCAATTGAGCGATATGAACTCTATTCAGTCAGATATATGGCAAGGCAGAACGGAAGAGCTTAGCGATATGAAATCCTTAGGAATGCCTGTAGAGACAGTTAATGGGCTGTCTCCTAGGCCGACCAGCGAAAGTGTTGCTCGGATGGATGCAATTCAATCAGCACGATTAGCAAGATACCTTTTGGCCTACTACGAATCACTACTTACAAGAGAAGCCAACCTTGCTCTTAAGACTCAAATTTTAGCGGAGTTAGCAGAAAATGGACTATAACAAACACTCAATAACAGACCTTATTAACAGCATCCCGCTAGAGTCTATTAGGCTTGAAACACCTGACTTTGAATTCGCAAGCCAAGGACAGAGCTTAAGCACCTCTTCTGTAGCTCCCAATTTACCAGAAACTATCAACTTCACTCCAATATCAGAAATAACACCTGACACACCAATAAAACGGTATTCATTTTCACCTACCGTTAACATTGAAAGTACTGGTATCGATGCTGGTGGTATTACAAATGTAGCTGCGAGCTTAAAAAATTCAGCTATTGAGCACTCCGTAGGAAAAGGATCACCTTCAACTGAAGAGCATGTATTGAAGCATACTGAACCTGCTGAGGAAAAGCATATAAAAACAAAAGAAGAACCCCCAGAACAAAAAACTGCATCCCCAGACCAACCAGCAACTATTGAACGTAATGTTGAGAATGAAAACGTTCCTAAACAGGATGAAGAGAAACCAAATAATAGAAAAAAAACTACCCCACCAAGTAAGGAAAACGGAAGGGAGCAGGATAGTGTACAAAATAAAGAAAACAAGAAGGTCGACCAGTACAACCAAAACATAAATACAAATAGGAACTCTTATGGCCTATTTAACCTCAACCATAACGGCTCCAAAGCTCAAGGTGGGCCTTCTTTCTTAACAAACTCCTACAACAAATTAAAAGGAGAACAGCCAGGGTTGAAACAAATCAACAGTGTCATTGATAGGTCAAGAGATCTTCAACAGTCCTACCTGGACCTAAAAGGACTGATTGCAGAAGGAGCACCAGCTTCAACACTTAAAAAAGCTGAGAAAAACTTCGAGAAGATAGCTAGTGACCTAAATAAAAGTGTTTCAAAAGTTCAAAAGGGATTGGACAACCTTGGTCCTAATGCGATTGACCAACTAGGCAAAGCCGTAGGCCAAGACAAGCTATCCCAATGTAAAAAATCACTTGAAACTGCAACTAAATTACTTTCTGGAGAAAACGTTCAGGAAGTAGGTATGCAGACTAGCAAGATTGTCCAGAAAGCTGCGGAAAACATGCACAAAACTGTTGAAAACATTACAAATACAATTAACACAACCATCAACATGCTTGGGTTAGGAAGAGGTTAACGATGAGCAATTTTATTGAGTTAATGGAAAGTGAAAACGTACCAACAAACTTTAAATTTCTTCTAGGATTCCATCAAGAGACCAGCAAGCTTTCGCACTTCGGAATCGCAAAGCACATTGGTTTACTAGATCAATACATTGAAGATAGCGTTGACTTAGGTTTGCTTAACAATATGACGCTTGAAGAACTATGCATTCAGTTTCCTCACCTAAATATGAGTAAAGAAAAGTTATCTATCTTGAAATCAGGAGTACCTTACTTCAATGGCTTGTATCAACTAGAAATAAACAAAGAAGCCTACAAGTATAAGGACCTCTATGACTATTGCACTGATGGTAAATCAATTGTTCTGAACCTAAACAATAAACCCATAATATTTTTGCCTAGCGAAAATGATTACTATCAACTACAGCTCGATATTAGTAGCAAAAACCACTCTAACGAAATCGTTTTTTGGCTTGATTGCGCTGGCTTATTACCTACAACAGCCACCGAATCATCGGCTCCCGGTACAGGGATCGCCATACAAGAACAAGTCATGGCAAATAACTACTATATAGCCATAGCACCTGAAAGTGAGATTGTTCGTAACCTTTCTAGGATAGACTCCAGTGTATTCTCGAAAGTTAATGAAAAGCTATATGAAGACCAATTACCACATCAGGCCGAAGGGTGTATTGAATTTCTTTCTTTTGCGGAAAAGCACCTGATACACAAGATCCACTTCAATATTATAGATAGCTCTATCAATAGAGTCGTCTGTCTAAATCAAATGGTTACTGAATCTTTTGATTGGACTTCTCTAGGTATGTATCAGGGGTTAAAGCTATTTTTGCAAGAATCCGGCATACCTACCAAAGCTTTAAATGAAACCCCGTATTCAGGTTTCACGGTTATAGAAATGCTTACATCAGAACATACTGATGAAAGCTTTGAATGCGGCATTAAAATAAACTCAATCCCTATCCCTGGCGGCTATACCCTAATTTTGGACATGATGTACACATCTGAGTTTGAGATAGAGACAAATCAGACAAGCACTCCTGAAATTCAAGAGGGAATTGTTCAGTTAAGCTTCGGGAGTATTAAACAAGATCCACTTGGTGGAATGATCAATAGCGTACGAGAGCATTTGAATGAAGAAAATGGAGATACATTTCTAGCGTATGAAGATTCATTTCCTATCTACTTAACAGATCTTGTTCACACAAACCTCTCAGGTGATATCAATAGTTTACTCTCACAGTACGCTTCTTCAGGTATGCAGTTCCTAATAATTGGAGAAATCTCTAGCGAATTCATTGCCAATACTGCACTGATTGCAGCACAAAATGGCTTTATGGTGTTCGGATGGGTTTATTCGGCCACAGAGTCAGGCGCACTAAAAAAATTCACGTATAAACAATCTATTTATAGACAAAGCGAACCTCATGCACTTGGGCAACTCGTTAGACCTATCCAAATTGAACATGAAACTAGCGAGTAGGGGGAACTATGAATCACAATACACCTAGTAACATTGTAGAAAGACTAGAAGCAAGTCTCCGAGGCACGGTCTATGCCACTAAAAAAGACCGTAACAAAACTATTTTGAGAGATTATGGACATCCATTCGGACGCTCCAAGAACTCAATGGGTGCTAGTTTAAAGCTTTCCGATTACGTGAATGGAAAGTCAAAAAGTCTCAATGAAACTTATTCGAGGGAATTTGCAGAAGTTCATTGGGCTAAAGCCGCTGCATTGGCCATCCATCTAACATCTGGATTTGAAGTCTATTCAAAAAATGGTATTTCTGAATTCTTTGAAGAGCGTAAAAAGCTCGGAAAAATTGCAAGTGAGCTCAGGGCTACCGGAGACGATGTATATAAAAATCCTGAGTATGTGGCCGCTAAAAACAAAGCATATGAAGCATGGCAACGTAGGTTTAGTCCAGAACACAACTCAGCATCAATCTTAGATAAAACTCACAAAGCTCAAGATTCACTTTTAAGTGAGTTCTCTAGCCAAGCAGTTAAACTTGGGTACATAGATCATTCTTCACTTTTTAGATTAGAGAAGCTAGTTAGAGAAAACATAAAGTCTCTAAATAACGGGGTTCATGAAAATGAACTAGCTAATCCTGCTCAAATGTATCAACACAAAGCTGAACTTTATGAGCTAATGTTGAGCGAAACGTATCAAGCAGACACTAAATCACTGCAGCTTCTTGGTAAAAATATGTTTCAAGAGCACTTAAGTGAGATACAAAGTTACGCAGATAGTCAAAAGTACACAAGCTCTAGTGGTAAGCGCGTTGATTTTGACATTGACCTAAACTCATACGCTGACTCTCCAACTATTGGTGAAAATGGTGCAAAAGTCGGAGGTATCGCTAAGGAATTCCACCACAAAGGCGGTAAAAAGTCAGAATGGTCGGTTGCAGCTGGGATTAGGGTTTTTTACAACGACAAAAATCCGAGTGACATAACGCCAACGGTCTCACTTGCCGTCGGTATTTCGCTTATAGGTCGAGACTCTACATTTATCAGTTTTAAACCTGACTTCAAAGGCTGGTGCGAACGTCTACCTTGTGCCCCTTTGGGTAACGAGGCAAACCTAACAGCTGAGCAAGCTCGTCTTGCTCACGAAACTCGTCAAAAAGAACTAGCGGATAAAATAGCTGCCTCCGCAAAAGAAGCAGAGCTTAAGCATCAACAGAAGATGCAAGAGATAGCTGAAGCTAACGCTAAACGTGAGATCGAGGTTAAAACCTTAATTGATGCCAATTTCGAAAAACCAGAACTCACTAAAGATTCCGTAAAAGGCACTTATATCCAAAAAAAACATTTGGAGGCCTTACTAAACTATCCAGAACTCCATGGTCTGATGAGACTAACATCTTTATACGACCAACCAGCGGTTAGCATTCAAATGGGCCCTAATGTGGAGGAGACTAGAGGGTTACAGTTCTTAGCCCATAATGGCTCTCCCTGGAACAAAGAAAATCCCACTAACAAAATGTTTGAAGTCATGAATGACGACATGAAAAACAATTTTGTTCAACTCGGCAATATTACACCTAAGACAACGATCATAACGAGTGAAGGCTTTGCTAATGGAGGGTCTTTGTTTATCGCCGCTAAGGAACGTGGTTTAGATGTTGCTGTTGTTTGTGCGATGTTTGCTAATAATATCTCTCACGCAATAAAGCGGTACAGCCAGGACTACCCTAACAACCCCCTATTAAACGCCTCAGATAATGACTGTTTTTTAAAAGCCCCTACGAGTGAACACTCGATTAGAGCTCTTAATTTGAATACAGGCGCGAAGGTCGCTCTTCAAGCTTACGACGAATTTGGGGTAAAAAGCTTTAGCGTTGATTGGGAAAAGTTAGATGTACTTCCAGAAGCCACTGCAATTAAGGCTACAGACTACAATAATTTATTCGATATTTTTGAATATGATAAAGCTATAGAAGTTATGGGAGACCAGTTAGAGCTGGTAATAAGCAACAATACTACACCATCAAAAGAGTATGTCGCTCCCAGGAAATTTCTGGATGCAGAAAGAGATAAATTCACTGATATCTTTGATGCATATGGCATCGATGGGACCCTACTAACCACTAGCTTTCCCGTTGGAATGCAATTCGAAACTCCAAAAGCAGTATCCGTAGAACAAGAGCGAATAGATCACCGAGTCTCTGAGCTACCTGTTCAAGAAGCTAACGTAGCTCCTAATGAACATAATATAGAACGAATAGTGTCATATTCGCTACAACGTCACATCGACGGAGATTGGCAAACTATTGAGAAAGCAGACACCGCTAAAGAAATTTTAATAAACCTAGAAATTGAAAAGGGACACGCAGTTCAGATAGCTTATGAGAAGTTTTCTCAAGCTGAAAAAAACCTTGATAGTGCTTACACCAAAGCTCTCGAATATGTTGGTTCAACATACAGATGCTTTGACGAGGAATCAAAAGTACCTTTTACTTCCGCAGATACATACAACGATATTAGGGATATTCAATTGGCCCATGATGTCGTTTTGCTTGTTGAGAATGAAACGGGAACATTTGCTAGACCAATAAGAGTTTCTGAAGATGGTGAGCTTGTTATCGGAGGTAGCAAAGGGCTGAAACAACCGAGATACAACAGCAGAGCAGACCTTGCACAAGACATCAACGCTGTAGTCGAATCAATATATTTTAGTAACAATAATTATCAGTGGCTTACTGATCAAAACTTTGTATTACGAGATATTGATGCAGATGGTAAGCCAGACAGAACTACTTCAAGGACATTTGAGGAAGAATTCGGCCTCAGCGTATCGGAAGTAATGTCTACATTAGTGGACCCAAGGTCGATACAAGCAAAGCTCGAAAACTCAAATCAGACAATCAAAATAAATTGTACGACGACAAACGAACTTGAACCAGTAACTGAATTAGAAATTGACAGTAATGAAGTTGCTTATGAGCTTGACAGAATCAGCTCTCAACCAAACATTATTGATATCGATACATCTGCTTTTTCTAGTGCAGATCAAAACTTCTATATCGAACCCGCTGAGCGGCAGTCAAAACCTTACACAGTTAAATCATTTGCACCTAATGGAGCTGTAAACGGTAACTATGAGTTCGATTCATTGGCTCTTGCAGAGAATAAAATTGACGCATTGAATGGCACTAAATTCACCATACCTACAACCGTTTACTATATTTCAAAGCATGGTGAAACGCCTATATCAACAACAATCGACCCTGTGGATTTACCGCTATTGCAGCCAAAAGCACCACTGCAAGAGGAACCTGGTCAACTTTCTCGAGAACTAGAAACCTGCTTAGTACAAATTGATTCAACAGATTGGGGGACGTACGAACTCCCAATATCAAATGATACCCCGATAATGTTGAACCAAGAGGGTAGCTGGGTTAATGCATCAACTGGAGAGCCGACAAAGACTCTTAGCTTAATTGAGCTATACAACATCGAAAACGCCCATACAGAAGGTTTAGATAACGATAATGAATTAACCTTAGATAGTACCAACTTCGCAGAGCTTGCTGCCGATGGTGGCTTCGATATTGATTTCAGAGAACAATATACAGGCTTGGACCATGATCTTATTGAAACCACACATGAAATAGAACCCATTGTCGATGATTTCAACTTTGATATTGACACATTAGCTAACCTTGACATGAATGAACTGGAACCTGAAATAGAGGGAGCCCAGTTAGAACAGCTCAAAGAAAATATAGTTGATGCTATTGACCTAGAAACAGACAACGAGCCTGTAAACCACGAGCAAGAACTGACTAACCCTGACGCTTGGTCCGATGAACTCACTCACGGCAATCATAACCTGGAAGAGAGCATTGAGGTTGAGGCAGAAACGGATAGCCCAGAATTACTCGATAATGCAGATGACTGGTTGGATGAATTATCTGAACTTGACGCCCCATCGTTTAAACCCTCAACAATCGACCCATTAGAGAGCGATATGCCTGATTTTTCAGGTATGGAAGACGTTGAATGGGGTCTTGATGATTTCGGCATAGATGAGGAAGAGCAAACCATTAGTGTTGCTGGCTCAGAACATGTTGAAAACCAGGGCACAATAGATTTGTTTGAGTTAGCTGACCAAGAAGTGGAAGTCCAATCCGTATCTAACGAACAGCCATCATCTGTAAGTCAAGCAGAAAGACACAGTATAGATACGACAATCAATGACGTAAGTATTGAATTGGGTCAAGTTGACCCCAAGTCCGATGGACTGGATCTTAAGCATCAGAAAACTACAGGGGTAGGCGAGCGTTCCTTGGCTGAGCAATCTATGGAGAAGATTGATAGAACGACAGATGTGCTTGTCAACTCTACAACAAGACCACCAAACAGCGATGAACAAGTAATAAAAACTAATACTGGGGCAAAATCATTAAGTCAGCTAGTGTTAGATGAACTAAATGCTACAAGTATTAACTTTAGTGACCAGTTCACACCAAAAGATACTTTTGTTGGAATTTCAAGCTTTACGACGGTAGGTGCCTGGGCCGATAGTTCGAAATATTGGAAATCAACAACCACTGTAGAAGCCTCTACTTTGAATGTTAGAAGTGAAATCGATTTACCTTTAGTAGACGTAGAAGCTCCAGATGTTAATGTGCCAACAACAGAACAATTAACGTCTATATTCGATAAATCTAAGCAGAAAGCTTGGAATGAACAACGAGCCGCAAACTCAATCCAGGCGCAAGTCGAAATGTTTGAGGAAATTGCGCTTTCTGAGAACCAAAACTTTAATGCGAACCTAGATGTTGCACCAGACCTTGATGGTACTTCCTCTTCCTATAACCCTAATAGTGAACAGACATCCTCAGATGCGATACCGTCAAAAGACACAACAAGCCCTGACATAGAAAATACAGCTCCTGCAAACGAGATAAAGGATGAATCCAGAAATGGACAACACCAAAGTGAGATAGAAAAGGAACTTTTAAAAGTACTTCAGTCACTCAAATCCTCAGATAAGGAGAGTGTGGCCCATCTTACTGGACTACTTACAAACATAGCTGAGAGTGCAGCCAAAAATGCCATAGACGTCCATGACGTTAAAAGTAGAATTGAGACACCACATAAAGTAGAAGTGACTAACCAATCAGAGGAGCCTATCCAGGTTGTAACCAAAACATTCTCGGAGACAACAAAGGTCAATATTAATGACTTCGACTTCGATGATAATCCTGATGTAAAAGCTTATGTGAAACTTGCTAATGAACTTGTAGGCGACAAAGGACAGTCAGCTATACAAAAGAAAGCAGCCTTCCTATACGCATCAAAGACATCTCCAGAATCAGATACCAAAGAGCTAACTCAAAAAGCACTTGAAGTATTGGTATCAATAAAAAAACCTGAAGACAACTTAGCTAAACAAGAATATGCATCTAAAGCTAGTGAAATAGGCAATTGGTTGGCGACTGAAGCTAGAGTGGGGATGATGATCGAATCTACACGCAATGAGCAAGGCTACGTGACGAAATTTTCTGCTCTTGATAAAAAGCTACACGCAAAGGTACATGAATATCTTACCACGCCTTCAAGCCCAATTAAGGGCGCTAATGACCCTATATACTTTAGTCGAATTTGTCTAAAGGACGCTATTGAAAAACGTCAAATACCTGAGGATACGCTTAGGCAAGCTCTTTTCGGCATATGGAATAGCCCTGTGGGTAATACAGGTGAACTATCTAAATACTACAACAAAGTTGCTACCAGACTGCACGAAACTGGAGTAAGGAAGGTAGTTAACGATCTTAAAGAGAAAGGTATTATTGAGAATGACCCTAGTAGTAGACAAAATCTACTGTATGAAGACCCACTAGATGGGACACAAAAGTCCTTAAAGATTTCAAGTTTAAAATCTGCAGCAGCTGGTTTGGTAGCAGAACGTGAAATACAAGCTGCAAAAGAAATGCCTCGAACAGCGAAGAAGAATCAACGTGAGCCATACAGCTACTTCGTAGCTAAAGCATTTGAGAATCTAACTGAAATTAGTACTCCTTTAAAAACGGAGATTGATTTAGATAAGCCATGGAGAGCAACATTGCGAAGAGGTGATGGTTCGCGTTCTGATATGAACTCCAAAGAGCAAGAAACTATGGAGATTACAAGATAACAATGATTTCTTATCTGTTCCTGGTAATTACTGGTAGTCTCATTGCAAAGATCACTTATGTCATAGCTGGATTACTGCCACAAATTGAAGAAGATGAGATCAGAAATGATCTCATCACCTATTATCCTGAATACTCTTTAGAACCAAGTAACCGTGAAGGACGGTTTGACTTCACTAGCTTATGCAAAAGTGTTGGATACTGGGTACCTTTCTCCTGCATTGCTGGTGGCCTGAAGGGAAACAACCAAACTTATAAAGAGGTATTTGTATTAGAAATTACCGTAGCCGCTTCAACGGTGACTCTATACCAAATAGCAACTTCATTTGAGCAGTTTCTTTTAATGCTCATTTTCTTTTGCCTAACAGCAATGGCGTTTTTGGTTGACCTAGCGAGTCAATTTCTACCAGAAAAACTAACAAATTTCATTTTATGGTCTGGTTTGGTTCTGGCTTGTACAGAGTATGGCTATCTATCTTCCGAAGAATCGCTTAGCGGTGCTTTATTAGGGTATGGGCTTCTTTACCTTTTCAATACTATGCATAAAGTGCTTTACAAAAATATTGGAATGGCAAATGGTGATTTAAGGCTGGGGGCTGGTATAGGGGCTTGGGCTGGCGTAGAGATAACAATGCTCACAATACTCTTTATGTTTGTGTTCATCGTCATAACATACATAAGAGGAACGAGAGGGCAGTATCCACTGGGGCCATATATAGTGATAAGCTCTTACATAGCATTCATAGTCAACAATCCCAGTTTTTTAACTATTAATTTTTAAATTAAAGCAGCTATCGTAGCTGCTTTATTTTCTAATATGAATAGTAATATGGGCCCTACCAAACCACTACCTCATGTTACTTTCATCCAACCCATATTCTGTCTCCGCTAAATCGAGTAGCAGATTTAAAAACTCATCATTCGTTGAAGACTTAGCTACTCTCTTACATAAGGAATCAAACCTTTTTTTGGTAAGCTTAGACAGTGCCATTGTGGTTGTTGAAGTTTTATCACGAGATTTCGCAGCATGAAACAAACCGACGAACTTATCTACTCTAGACTCTGGAAAGAAAACCAATAATTGCATGAAAGTAGACCGAATCTTCTGTACATCCGTTTCATCAATTTTATTAAGCTGAGATTGAATTGCTTTAGATGTTGTACGAAAACCATCCGGGTCATTGCAGTGGTTAAGTGCCAAAAAATTATCGTTAGCATCCAGAATCCACTTTAAAAACTGGTAGTTATTTGGCCCACGTATGTTAACTTTTTTGCTTAATGAATTAGACATGAGTATCGGCCTTTTTATACAGCGTGAAAAACACGGTCGTCCATAACCAAGCTAAAACGTAAAATCCCTCGCCGGGAGGAGCTGTAAGCAAACATCCAATAGATACAATTACCACTGCAACCTCAACGGCCTTTAAGAGGGTAGGAGATAGTACTCCACCTTTGAACTTATGAATGATGCATAGCAAACCAAGTACAAATGCCGACGTCATAAAGACTAAGACTGCATTTCCTTCAACAACTGATGACACCAAACTTACGGTAGCAAATAGGGCAAGTAACATCATAAATTTGTTAAAAATCTTTAGCATTTGTACTCCTGATCTCTTAGTTATATATACTCAAAGTCAGCATGCTTAGAAGCTTCAGTACCTACGTACGAGTATTCCGCTTTTCTCACACGAACAAAGAGGGGGCTATAGCTATTATGTTGGTTGAAGTGGCCAACAGCATGGTTTCTTTCGTCAGCGATAGCTCTTTCGATTAAAGCTGATTTAAACTCGCTATACGTAGTGCTCCTATTACCATCGGAATCCTCAGGTAACTCCAAAATCAAATTCAATATCAAATCTGAAAATTTATCATTTGGTTCTGGTAGCTCAGAGTCGAGTCTATCGAGTAAGGAAATCGAATCTGATATCACACGGTAGATTAGAATATCAGTAAATTTAAGCTTCTCGAGATCATTAGAAAACTCAGAATCGATGCCTTCAACTCTGTTTAGAATTGAGCCGAGAACATCGTTAATAGCAACGTCTGACTTGGATTTGAGTATTTCTTCATCAACCTCACTACTTTTGAGTGACATCAGAGTAGAACAAAGCTCATCGACAACGATTTGAATTGATTTTTCATAAATTGAGTCTCTTGTAGTTAGCAATCGCTCGCAGAATGACATGTGTCTTTCAGCAATATGAATCCTTTCAAGTTCTGAGTTCAACAAAGATCTCCTAGATTCACCTGCCTTTTCATACTGAGAAACTTTTCTGTTTAATCGTTGCAGTTCCTCTTGTAACTTATCAACTCTTAACGAGAAATCAGAGCACTCTGCTTTTAACAAACGTAAGTCAGAAGAGGTTGATTCAAGAGATTCGATTTTCTCAAGCTTCACCTTCTTATCTGCCTTAGCTTTTCTCAACTGTGTACGATTAGATGCAATTGAAGCGTTAGCTTTCTTGGCTCGTTCAATATATAAACTGGCAAGTTCAATTAGTCTTAGATAAAGAGGTTGTCGAGCGCCTTTATAAATGCTTCTTTGAGATTCAATAGCGCTTCTAGTGCATCTCTTTAAAGAGTCAACGCTATCCCTATTAAAAAGCACGAGCTGGTCTTTCTTAAGAATAATGTCCTTAGCAATAAAATCTTCAAAACGTTCGTCATACAGCTTTGCTGTCCTCTCAGATATCTCTTTTATGCTTTTCTCGCGGAATTCAGAGTTACTTAACGTTTGGTTTGGTGCATTCTTTAGTACGTCCATCATTATTTCTTCTGAACGACGAAGAGAAACATCAACGTTATCCAGTAACAGCTCAGTAGGACGAAGAGTATTGCTCTCATCAATCGTGCATAATCCCGCTCTAACGAAATACATTAAAGCGTCTTGCACTTTGAAAGGTATGTCAGAACCATAAGAGACATTATTCAATAAATTTGAGCGCTCTTGTAGAAACTCTAAATCTGAGTCACTTCTTAATGCGCGAGCTTGGGCCCGTACTGCTCTTGATATTTGGCATGAAAATAGGGCAATTGAAATCTCATCAACAACTTTAAAAATCTTAGCTGCAAATCTTGTAATCCTATTATCTAAAGAGTTAGTTAGGGTCAAGTAGCCTAATCGCTCATCTAGCCACATGAAATCCTTATGACAGATAAGCAAAGAGTGAGCTAATTCCTCTCTTTTATGTACAGGCAGCTTTTTAGGCATGAGAGGTAGTAAGATTTGCTCTTGTATCATCCCATTGAACTTTACAGCTCGTTCTGCGTGGTTAAGAAGGTTTTCTAACTTAACGTTAAAGTTGTTTGGAATAAGGAAAAGCGTAGACTCTTTAGTATTTCTCTCACGACCCTTTATACGTGTGTCATTGAACTCAAAATAGAGCCTCTTAATTTTGAGTTGTCTCGTGTCGACTTTTGGTCTGAACTCTAGGATTTTCATCAGCCCCAAAACATTAAATGGTTTTTCACTAAATGCTTCTTGATGTCCAAGCTTGGGGTTAAAACTCTGATATTTGGGATCGGCTAAACGTTGGGCAAGTAGCCCAATTTCAATTGGGACCTGAGAGTACAGGTAATCAAACAGATTTTCGAAAAACTCATCCCACGATTTAACTAGTTCCTTGCCAAACGAATCTACAAGTACACTCTTGATGACACGGATTCTTTCGGTACTAACAGTTGCTTCTGGGTACTCCACGTCAAGAAATTCTTTAATCTGAGCTTGAGTATGTGGACCCTCACCATTTAGCCCTAGTGCCAACTCTAAAATTCGGGCGTTGCGTTTGGGATTCTCTAGTAGTTCAATCTTTTGAACAATGTCTGCCAGCCTAGAGATAAGTAACTTTTTGGTTTTTGGCATTCTTATCACCTTAAATCAAAGGTTTACTACTTTTGTATTTATTATATTGCGGTAATAACCATATTGCTAAGAATTCTATTATATATTATAGCAAATGTTAAGTCAGCTTTGTGTTAATAAAATTAGATATATGCTATAAATGGACTATAAACAATAGAAAGTGGAGTTCACAATGACTGTAGAGCTAGAAGAGTTAAAAAGCCCTTGGGTGGAACTGTATGAACAATGTTTAGAATCAGCATACGATTACCCTTACAGTGACTTAGAAGGTTTCCCTGGCTTATACGCCAGAAGACTTAAAACAGCAATTTTGCTAAAACAAAATAGGAACAAAAAAATCAGTATAACTGAAGCAAGTACGATTGCAGATAGAGCAGCAAAACACACCCTAGTCGAACTTAGGGCTAAGTTCACAGAGCGTTGTAGTTTTTCACACATCAAAAACGAGCTCAGAAAGGGTAGTGCTAGCCAGATTCCAGGAAGAAAAATAATAGACAATGGTATGGCTGCAAAATTCATGAACATTGTCGTTGGTTTCCCTACCTATAAACTAAGTTCTAACGAGATTAAATTTCTCCTTTCGAAATTCGATAGTGACTTAGTACACTACGATAGTGAGAAGTGGTACATAACGATCAAGGTTTTTGAATTGCATTTAGAAGAGGCGGAACCGACACCACAAGAGATGGCTGTTCTGGATAGCGTTGCACGATCTTCAATTCCTAGCATTATTGCATACACATTGGACTCAGATTACAAGATCGACTGGAAGGACTTTTTTAACGCTGTTAAAGCAAGAGTTAAAGAAACAGTTAAACAAGGTTTTAATAGGTTCAAAAGTCGGAAAGGGGACTTAGACAATGAACAAATTGAGGCTCTCTTTGACGAATAAAATCGCTACCAACTCCTTTCAAAAGTGGGGCTTAACTAAACAGTGCTAAGCCCCATTAGCCCCATTTTTCTTAAGCTATCAGCAATGACTCCATGTTGAAATTATCAATAGCTAAGCTATCAGAGACACCATCTTTACTTTCAAGATAATCATCTTTCGTAGAAAAAGCATCTGGCTGTTCAGTTTGCCCCTCAACAGCTCTAAAGCCAATAGGGTGGTTTGAAAGCTTTTCAATACTTGAAGCTATTTTAGCCAAATGTTGCTCAACATTTTCGAGTGTCTTGTACTCATTACACTTAAACCTTTCTTTATTACTTTGGTTTTGAAGGAAATGAATAGCAGAATTCATCATATTGATAGCATGTTGGTTGACATCATTAAGAGCTTGCTTGGGATCGTTTTCGGAATGTGCAGACAAATAAGTATGAACGAGACCTTGGTGATACACAGAAGAATCCGTTATGTGTATGCTAGCTCTTCTCTTTACTTTATCAATGTGTAACCCTAAGTTGCGGCACCAATCCCAGTCTCTGATCTCATGAGGGAGGATGTTATCAAAATAATACATAAGCTTATCGAACTCACCCTCTTCGATGAAATACCCAATTCTAATTAACTCTTCGACTAACGATTTGAGAGTTATTGATTTTGAATTCGCTAACTCTCGGCATTCTGTTGAGTAATCATTTGGTATCCTTATTTCCACTTTTAATGAAAAGCGCCCCATGACCTTTGCCTACTTATTCTTTTTGTTGTTTTGGTACCAAAGCTCTGCAAACAACTCAAGGCCCCAAGCGTTTAGCTTGTCTGCTTCATCTGGTATGAGGAATGAGTTGTTATCTTTACCGTAATACTCTTCAATTAAAGGTGTAATTTCTTCACGCAATGCGGCAATAGTACCTCCAATGAATATGATTAAATCAATATCTACAGCTTTAGATAAGGTATCAGTGATTGCGCCAAAAATCTTACTAGCTAGCTCCTTCCGTGCATTCTCTGCCCATTCTGAATGATCTTTTTCAACCCCCCGAACTGTAACAATACCTTCATCAATTAACTTACGGCACTGCTGATGTGTGGGTGTGGTGAAACCTAAATCGTAAAGGTAGTTGGATGCTTTTTTGACAATCTGATTGAACCCGATGTCCTGGGTGACAGAACGATCCATATCAATAGTTCCATCGTCAAACACAGCTATATCAGTTGTTTTACCACCAGGATCAGCGATTGCGATCGTTTTTCCTATGTATTCAGGGTTATGTACCAACATCCCTGAATCATCTCTCTTAAATAGGAATACACGAAGGGCTGCTAGTGCTTCGGGCTGAACAAGTAGAGCTTCAATATTTGACTTCCGCAGCTTCGATTCCGGGTCAGTACCTAAGTGATCAAAAGATCTCTGCATAGAGAGCATCTTTTGCTTAACATTGTTTTCGTTGACGGACCCATCTGTTTTAAAGAACTGTCTTAATGGCATTCCAGTACAAAGAACGTACTTTTTATTGAGTAACTCATCTCCAAATTGATTTAAGCCATGCTGCAGTAAAACCTGAGCTGCTTCACTATTGGAGAAGTCATCGTTCCTGGGAATAGGTTGTTTTACCTCACCAATGGTGTAAGCGTTACCTGTAACAGCAGAAGTAAATTTCGTTTGAACAGGAGCATTACTTGATACTGAAAAGGTTTCATCTAGTACCGCAAAACGTTCAGTCGAACGTTGGATGTGTGTAGGAAAGGAGGTTTTAACAGATTCAGCTGAGATCTTATGTTGGGCATTACCGTCATCATACCCAATAAATAGTGTTGAACAGTCGTTAAACATAGTAAAATATCTCTATTGTTTTTTAGTGATAAATGCAATATATAGCATGTCTGTGACAACCTCAAATATTTTCACTTTAGGAGGCAGGTGTTGATTGAAGACTGGCGAGAGAAGTTAAAGGAGAACTTGGAGAGAAATTACCAAATAGAAGTATCATCTCTCTATATATCGAAAAAGAATCGAATGGTATATGTACAATTTTCTGACAGTTCAAATGTACAAAAATACTTAGGTTTAAATTTAGACCTAGTCGATGTAGTGATTAGACAAAATACATGGGAATATTGCCAGAATAGCAAGGTATCAACGTTAATTGAAAAACGACATAGAGTAAAACTACCAAAGAATAAAATGAGTAAATATTGCTTCGAATCTTAGTAAGAGTAATCGAAAACTAAGTTATTTTTTATCAGAAGATCTATTTAACTTTAGTTAAATAGATCTTCTGATAACCTATTTTATGGTAAATGGCCATTATGTTTAATACTCACAAATTTCAAATTCACAGGGGAAAGAGATTTCACATAGTCAACTTTCAAAAGGAGGTATCTAACTTATTGATATTTGGTAGGTGGTAACAACTACGTGTACAAAATTCCAATCGTCGCGAATTTAACATAACATAGATAATATACACTAAGAGTGTAAGAGCAATTTTAATATGTCCTCTTATACTTAATGAACATGCAGAGCTTTGAGTACCTCAACCGATGCTAAATCCCATGATTGACCGAGACTTTAATCGTATTACAGTGATGCAAAATGTTCGCGAACACCGCCTTCGTCAAATCGACGATTTAGGCTGCAAATATATATAATTTAAGCCCTCGACAATTGGAAGCTTATGTAGTCAGTTAAGCCAGTTTGGTGCTTCTACGTTAGCACATACGTCAAGAGCCGAATCAAGCAACCGACGTTTTCTTTGCCTAATCATCTGAACATCATGGGAGCTCAATACTTTGATTTGTAGCTAACATTCGCTTGTGAGGTTCTAACGGAACAACACAACTTGGCTCTGACTGTCTATACACTAAGTCAGTTGATGACAGTCGATGGCCCCACGTGCCACACTAGCCATTTGCTTGCCAACCTCGTTATTCACATAGGTCAAATAATAAATAGTATTTTCAATTTCTGAATACAAAGGTGGAAGGTTATCATTAAGGTTCCAACCTCATTTTAAAGTAAATTGTTCTGAGCTCCTTGCTCTAAGTAGACCTCAGTTGCTCTCCCCAACATCCCCCTGGCCTTCACTCAAAATATTCACATTATTTCAAAAGATACGTCTCTTAACATCTTAAAAATGGACGCACCTATCGCTTTGGCAACATCACACATTGAGCTGTCTAAAGCTAAAACATGCTCTTAAGTTGATAACTTAAGATAAATCCACCACAGCACTTAATTACTCACAGTTGTAGATATGCCCTGGCAAAGGGTCTTTTTTGTCCTGACCGATTAGTGGCTATTTGGTGGGACTGTAATGGCAATTGGATGGCATTAATCAAGCTAATATACCCGATGGACATTTAATAAGTGAGTAAAGCATTACGTCACAGTGAGAGTAATCGGACACTTAAAGGTCATAGAAAGGAGCCCAAAAGGACAGTGTAATTTTTGATATTTACAAATATGGGAGAAAAACAAGTCTGTTAAACAAAACGCAGACCCTTCTTTAGAATTAAAATATTTTAATACTTTTAAATTTAAAATAATTAAAAGGGCTTCGCCAAAATATAGATCGAAATAATCAATGTCAAGTTCTTTGATATTGCATTGTGATCGGGGGATGACGGGTTGGCTGGGGCCGAGCTGTCGGGGGTGACCCCCAAGAAGCGGGAAATTAAGCATTTAGGGCTTTAGCCCTAAGTGCTTAAATGGATAATTCGCTATATCCAGAGTGATCAATTGACTCTGTCATGGTGATCTTGCGACCAAAGAATGACCACTCTAATTTACGTACTAAACGTGTTTTGTACTGGACTTCTGAAATTACAGAAGGCGTAGTTTCCACACCAAACGTTTCTCTCAGTAACTCTTGTGCCTTAGCAACTATTGACCCCTGCGTAATCTCGAATTGAAGATCGAACAACTTTTCTTTCACAAGGTCTCCGATAGGTGTTTCTGAGGCTTTGCCGAATTCATATTTTATTCCCAGTTCACAGTAGACAGCGTTTGGAGTTTTTTTCTGAAATTCCGCGCTAAAGAATCTCCCCTGAGTTAAACCCATATCGTTATCACCAACTTGACCAATAATCTTGCCGTTAGTGATGTAGAAGTTATGAACTGTTACTTTCATTTTTTGTCCCGCCAGTAGTATTCCCAACTGTTTCCATTATACCAAAACCAGATTAAAATACCACATTAAAACACAAACAAAAGTAAAATATACTTAACTATTATTATTGACTTTTATCCAGACAAAGACGACACAATAGGGCTCGATAGAGGGTTAGCTTTTTAGGCGAAGCCGTTAAGAAAAGCGTTGAAATTTCTTTTAGCTGCCGAAGGCAGATCATTTAGGCCACCAGCCCCCTGCCATAGCAATGACAACGGGGTTTATGTTGGCATTGCTATGGCGCTGGAGGTCTAGCAGCCTTGAGCGATACATTGAAATGCATCAAACCTTATTACTGCACTAAGGATGACAACGTCTTTTTGTTGGCGTCCATAGTGAATTAGGTTTGATTGAAATTTCAATGACAACACTTAGCGAGGAACGAGCTTTAGTGATGTAGGGGTAAGTCCGGCGGGTGGGCCTCGGTGGCGACTAGGGGGAACCCCTATTAGTGGAGAGCGTCCAATTGAAACAAATTTACTTGTTACAATTGGATAGTTATTAGTATTAAAATTAAAAGTATCGCCAATTTTACTCTTTGCTTTGTACTCGTTTTCGTTTTGATAGTTTCTACAATTTTATCTATTAGACCGAAAGCCTCTGCAAACCCAACAATTAGTACAAATACTGTAAAAGCATCAGCCACATTTGAGAAACCCAAACGCTCAAAAATAAATGTTAGAGCGTCAGCTACTGCGTAAATGCGTAATAACAATGCTGCTAAATTCAATATGTTCCCCCTACCCTTAATATATTCCTTTTCAATTAGCTAGTATGTTCAATTGATATATGTCAGATATCACTAGATAAGTTTGAAACTAGATAATAATGAATCTGGCTCATTGGTCTGTTCGATTATTAAGGGTTGTCCTGACACATCCCATTCATAAGTAGAAACCGTCTTTCCCCTAAACTGTTTCATCACTTTTAACCTAGGTTCATTAAACTTCTTCCCTAGAAGAAACTTACCTATTGAAATTACTTTTGATAAAGAAGAACCACGATGCCCTTCCTCTGATAAGCAACTTAGGATTTCTACGATATTATGTCTTGTGTCGATATCCGAGTTAGTACCTAAGATAAAAGCTATGTCTGAGTCCATGTATATTGAATCATTGATCACCTTTTCATAGGTAATCGAAATAAACTTACCCTCTACTAAACCGACATTGTTTTTCCCAACATAACCGAATAAACGACTGCAAATAATGGTGTAATTATTGATGATAACTTCTAATTTCATACTGCCCCCAAGCCTATGATATTTATTTGTTCAGAGTATGTATTATAAATAAACGCAACTATAAATACCATATTAGAACACACAATAAAGTAAAATATACTTAACTATTCTAGTTGACTTTAGACCGGACAAAGACGACACAATAGGGCTCGACAGAGGGTCAGCTTTTTAGGCGAAGCCGTTAAGAAAAGCGATACAAAAGCTTCTAGCTCGCCGAAGGCGATTCATTTAGACCACCAGCACCCTGCCATAGCAATGACAACGGGGTTTATGTTGGCATTGCTATGGCGCTGGAGGTCTAACAGCCTTGAGCGATACATTGAAATTCATCAAACCTTACCACTGCACTATGGATGACAACGGATTTTTGTTGGCGTCCATAGTGATTTAGGTTTGAATGAAATTTCAATGACAGCACTTAGCGAGGCACGAGCTTTAGTGATGTAGGGGTAAGTCCGGCGGGTGGGCCTCGGTGGCGACTAGGGGGAACCCCTGTTAGTGGAGAGCAAATATTGCCCAGTAAATCTGAGCAATATTTATCTATTGATGGTCGAATGACAACGCTGCTCTTTCAAGCTCCTTCTCTAGCTCCACAAGGCGTGTCGGAAGTAACGCAAAAGAAAACAAGGTCAATAATGATTCGATTGAATCCCGCCATTGAGCCGTTGACTGAAGTATTTCTAGAACCCCGAAATCTGCACAAATCTGTTTTAGCTTAACTTCATTGTTAGCTTTTTCTTCACGCTTAAGGGCAACCTTCAAGAATTCATCGAATTTATTCTGAGACATTTCTTTGACTGAAACAAAGCCAGTTCCTTTTTCTGTCCATACCATTAGATGCGGTTCTCCGCTGAATACACTGATCTGGTCTTTATAGTGCTTACTAATTAGCTCAATCTGTTTCTCAGTTCTCATAGTGGTGCCCCTACTTCAATAAACTAATGTGATTTGGTTTGTTACTCAATAGCTCTGCGATCTCAAACTGCTCCGCTACATACTCGACATTAGGGATTAAGGTAGGCTCCCATGTACTAAGCGCGACCTTTCTGCCTTGTTGAACATCATCAACAATGTTGTCTAGACTTTTGACGCTACATACCTCATACAAGCTTGTACCAAATTCATCATTCTCTACTACACATGTAGCGAACGTGCCAACGTCCTTAGATTCAATGATTAATAGACGTACTTCTGACTCCTGTTTAACCCCGCCTACTATATGACCAATAGTCACTTTTTCAATGTTTTGAATAACTGTCTTCATAATGCCCCCAAGCAATTTAACAATATAAACAGTAACTTACTTGTATTTATTATATCAAACCACCCAGTTAAATACCACATAATAACACGATGTATTGAAAAATAAGTATTGTCCTTTCGATTGACATTAGCCCCGACAAAGGCGACACAATAGGGCTCGATAGAGGGTCAGCTTTTTAGGCGAAGCCGTTAAGAAAAGCGATACAAATGCTTTTAGCTCGCCGAAGGCGATTCATTTAGACCACCAGCACCCTGCCATAGCAATGACAACGGGGTTTATGTTGGCATTTCTATGGCGCTGGAGGTCTAGCAGCCTTGAGCGAGATAAACTTTTGCACCCTAGGGTAGCAATCTGAATGACAAATTCTTTTCTTTGGCAATCAGATTGCTCTAGGGTTTCATTAAATGAAGCACTTGAAGAGGAACGATTCTTAGTGCTTAGGGGTAAGTCCGGCGGGTGGGCCTCGGTGGCGACTAGGGGAAACCCCTGTTAGTGGAGAGAAAATTGTGAATGCGTTATATTGTTTACTCGCAACAAAAAGCCCTGAACTTAGTCAGGGCTTCTCTAATTAAAGCTTGGTTAAGCGGCTTGTTCTGTTGCTCCATTAATGTCACCACTATCATCGCTCATACTTTGAGAACCAAAGTACTGATCCTCTAACTTTTGCCGTGCTTCAGAAAGTGGTACACCCAGGGTTGTAAGGAGTTTATTTGCAGCCAAGTCAATGCTAGTTTTATTCACTGACATATTGCCACTCTTGTCATCTATGATGCGGCCAGTAAAGTCAGACGTACCTAGATCGCGTGAGTAGTTAAGTTCTTCAAGCTTATCCCACTGAACTGCTTCGAGAGAGCCATAGTGATTCATTGCGATATTTCCAGCTACTGCAACAGCCTTTAGTGTAGCTACATGAGTTAGAATACAGGTATTACGGAATTCTTCTGCTGACGTATCGCTGAATGCTAAGCCTCCCCAACCCATGGCTCTAGAAACAGTAGTCCAAAACTCGTTTGCTAGCTGGTACTTTGAATCAGAGATTTCTTTTACTTCCTTACTCAACCCCAGCAGGATTTGGTTGATATCTTTGATAGCTTTCAAAGGAAAGTACTTTTCAGACTTCTTGGTGATCGTATTGTGCTCCATATCAACCAGGTCTTTAAACGCAACGCAGTTCTCAGTTATGTAACGAGCTAAACATGGAAGAGGGTCACGTGTATTAAAGGCATCTGAAATACTTTGTTGAGGTTTGGCCAAGTTTTGGTTGATGTCACAAAAGCCCAACTGCCTCTCTTTAAGTGTCAAGTTCGTATATAGCATAATAGGAACATCTACGTTCTCTAGATCAAAACCTAACTCGGCGAGTTCATCACACAACATTTCTAGAGCGAAGTCGATTCCAACAGAACGATGTTGGCCATCGAATAGCTTAATGGAACTATCCATAGATATATGAAGTAGACCAACTCGCGCTCCTTCCATAACCTCTTCAAATTCAGGCTTTTTATCTTTCTTCGACACAACCACACCAATGATAGTTGGGATGATGTAAAAACGCTTATAGTTGTTCACAAGGTATTTCGCGAAATCTTTCGCTCGCTTCATATTTACCTCTCGCTGGCTACGTTTAAGTACACTACCCTTGTTATCGATGTTTAGTAGTGAGACCAATACTGAAGCTGGAACATTCACTAGATGAAATGGTTTGAATTGCTTACCTACAGTACAAGGAAGTGAGTATGCGAAGTTTTTATCAATTGACATATTTTAGCCCCCAAGCTATTTAAAAATCAGTTAACATGAAAACTATGCCTTTGTTTTCATGTATTTATTATACACCCTCACCCCAAAAAATACCACATTGTAACACCAAATATTTAATAATTATTGTTGCCTTTTTTGATTGACATTAGCCCCGACAAAGGCGACACAATAGGGCTCGATAGAGGGTCAGCTTTTTAGGCGAAGCCGTTAAGAAAAGCGATACAAATGCTTTTAGCTCGCCGTAGGCGAATCTTATGACCACCAGCATTCTGCTAGGTCGGTGACAACGGGGGTTTGTTGGCAACGACCTAGCGCTGGAGGTCAACAGCCTTGAGCGGCAGCACTTAGTGAGGAACGAACCTTAGCGCTGCAGGGGTAAGTCCGGCGGGTGGGCCTCGGTGGCGACTAGGGGAACCCTGTTAGTGGAGAGCAAATCAACAACCTGCCGCTTTGGGCAGGTTGTTGATATCAAGCACAACAAGAGTCTACTGATACACCTTCTAGGTATTGATGAGCCTTACCAATGTCTGACCAGTAAGTCAGCTTTTTGAGCCTCATTGATGGGAACTGCGTTAATGACCAGATTTTATCAAAAGCGCTATTTGCCTTTTCTTCGTCATCATACGCTGAATGAATACTCCCAGTTATTGAGTTGTATAAGACGATAGCGTTATATTGTTTTGTGTTTGTTGACTTACTAACAGTACCAAATTCTGTTGCTGTGCCTGGTTCACATGAGCCTAGCTTGATTGTTTTTTTAGTGTCCTCTTTCTGTCCTACTTCATAAGCCGATGCTAGTTGAAGAGTACCAGCAACGCCTCCATTGCAAGCTGCTTCAGTGTCAGCTGGTAGGAATAAACCCCCATTGATACAAACAACCGCCTTTAACTCTTCGCAGTACATCACTGATAAGCGCTGGTTCGTGTTAGGGATGAATACCATAGCAGGTATAAAAGTTTCCTCTCCAGTAACCATATGTGTAAAAGTATTTAATTCCATACATGCCCCCAAGCATTTAAATAATTGATTAAACTGGCGTTATTATATACTAACCCTTACAAATATACCATATGATAACACAATATTTTATAAATTATTGTTCCCATATTTTATTGACTTTGGGAAGGACAAAGGCAACACAATAGGGCTCGATAGAGGGTCAGCTTTTTAGGCGAAGCCGTTAAGAAAAGCGATACAAATTCTTTTTGCTCGCCGAAGGCGATTCATATGGCCACCAGCATTCTGCTAGGACGGTGACAACGGGGGTTTGTTGGCATCGTCCTAGCGCTGGTGGACAACAGCCTTGAGCGGCAGAACTTGGTGAGGGACGAGCCTTAGGGATGCAGGGGTAAGTCCGGCGGGTGGGCCTCGGTGGCGACTAGGGGGGACCCCTCTTAGTGGAGAGCTAAAATCTCACAAACCCACCTAATAAAAAGAGGCTCCCTTGGGAGCCTCTTTTTAGCGTATGATAAAAATCATCGATATAGTCATGTTTGAGTAATCAAGCACTCTTTATGACCAAATAGTGTAAAACACCCTGAATATGTCAAATGTTCATTCCCGGTAAATCTATTCAGATACACTCTCATTTGAACTAGGTAGTAACCGGTATCAAAATGCTCGTTGCAAACTTCACAGTCGCCAAACTTACATGTACCACTGCCAAGCTGTGTTAGCCTATACACATGTCGTAGATCACTTGTATCAGTCATCACTCAATTACCTTGTAGTTTAATCTATCCTAGAACTGTAAAGCCTTTAAGTTTTGCAAACTTGTTTGACACACTAAATCCTTTGACGACATCTAAAGGTAATCTCTGTCTTTTTATTATCCACCATGCTTTTCTTATGTGTAGCAATGCGAGTCTACGTTTTTTATTTATCGTCTCTTCTTGCTTTGTTGGTCCGCAATTTCGTAGGTAACTAAGAAGCAAACAATACAGACCATCTAAGCATTCGACCTGAAACCAGATGTCACTGCCAAAACTTGGAATGTCCTCCAGTTCGAAACAAACCTGTTGCTTTCCATCAATTTCTCTAAATTTCATATTGCCCCCAAGCAATTGCTAACAACTATTATATATTATAGCAAGTGGCCGAGTTAAATACCACATTTATACACATGTAATTTTGGTAGTCTATTGAGAGCTTTGATATTGAAAGAGACTGATATTATGTTTTCTTCTGGCTTAAGGCTCGATAGCGGACCTGAGCCGCTATCATAAGGTTATTTTATTCTTAGATGCTCACCACGCTCATCCGGCTTTAGAGTGAAGAGTATGTAATCAACCTGCTCTATACAGATCTCATAATCATCGTTGATTAGTAGCACCTCCCTATCATCAGTACTGGATGTGTATTGCTGGGTAACCTTCCCTTTTAATACTTTATCTTTATTGAATACCTTTAATCCTACTAATCTCATACATTCTCCTTACTAGCAGTGATTGAATGATGAACGGCCTCCTTATGGAGTTCTAATATCTCCTTGCTTGTAAGGTAGCTATGAATCTCATTTATTTTCTTAATTACTTCAGAATGATCGTTGAAAAGTTGTTTGCGCTTATCCCATACGACTTCGTGGTGTGCTAGCTGTCCTGGTAGTGTCTTGTCATGAATGCCATAGACATATGTCCCTTCTCTGATTTTCTTTTTGACCAGCATCTTAGACATTAAAAAAATGATGAGTAGGTCCGTTTCTATGATCTGAGTAGTGAGGATAATACCGAAGAATAGACAGTCCTCCCGGTCTACGTCATCGATGTGAATCCCATTGTAACCATTCGAAAAGTAATACACTGGACTGCCTGGTTCCAGATTGTATGAAAAATAGAGATATGCATTTTCATTCTTCTGGAACAGCTCTTTCCTTCTCGCAATCTGAGTACCATATTGATCCATGTAATTATAGTTACAGATGTGCATTTCAGGGCACAACGATATGGTCTTTCCGCAGGTAGTTATGTACTTCTTTCTCTTGCTTATAGATAAGCTGCTTATTGTTTTGGTCATATTGCCCCCAAGCAATTGTTTTTCAAATGTATTGTTACATTAGCAATTAAAGAAATTATACTAAAACATGCCATAAGATACCACATTCACACACCTAATATGGTTAAATATACTTAACTATATTGATTGACTTTACCTCGGACAAAGGCGACACAATGGGGCTCGACAGAGGGTCAGCTTTTTAGGCGAAGCCGTTAAGAAAAGCGATACAAATGCTTTTAGCTCGCCGAAGGCGATTCTAATGGCCACCAGCATTCTGCTAGGACGGTGACAACGGGGGTTTGTTGGCAATGTCCTGGCGCTGGTGGACAACAGCCTTGAGCGGCAATACTTGGCGAGGCACGAGACCTAGCATTGCAAGGGTAAGTCCGGCGGGTGGGCCTCGGTGGCGACTAGGGGGAACCCCTGTTAGTGGAGAGCAGGTAAGCCGCAATGTTTACTCATTGCGGCTTACCTGGGGTCAAGTACCCATTAATTAGTAAACACTTAGGTTTATTACTTCCGTACCGCTTTCAGCCAATGTGGCAATTTCTGGCTCAATATCTACCAGTTGGTCATATACTGAAAGCTCCTTGGCAGCGGCTATGTCTAGATAATATTCAGTTTTATCGGGGGTAGTAGCAATTGCATTCGTCTCTGGCAACGATTCAGCTTGAAAAGCTGCTATTGGTAAGTACTTAAACATGTCTTTCCTCCTAACATTTACAAATGATCTTGCTTGTCAGATGACACTCATTGCTCTTTCGTAGAACAGACAGAAGTTCGCTCTGTCTGTTTGAATTCTCTCTTTAACCTTATCTTGCGTTGATTCTCTTAGCGCATCTAACACCTTTACTAATATGGAAGCAGTGAATGCGTCTATCAGTAGTGGTTGAAGACCTAGTTCTTTAGATTCATCAGTAAAAGAAATTGTTGTGAGTGATTTATTGATTAATTCATTTGGCCAAACAAAGAGCATTGCTTGGCCTTGAGCGACTTTTTTAAGATTATCGTAATTGCAGAACTCTGTTTTCATATTGCCCCCAAGCAATTGTTTTCAAATAGATAGTTACATAAGCAACTAAGGAAATTATACTAAAACACGCCCTAAAATACCACATTTACACATTTTACATAGTAAAATATACTGAACTATATTGATTGACTTTGGACCGGACAAAGGCAACACAATAGGGCTCGATAGAGGGTCAGCTTTTTAGGCGAAGCCGTTAAGAAAAGCGATACAAATGCTTCTAGCTCGCCGAAGGCGAATCATATGGCCACCAGCATTCTGCTAGGACGGTGACAACGGGGGTTTGTTGGCAACGACCTAGCGCTGGAGGTCAACAGCCTTGAGCGGCAGCACTTAGTGAGGAACGAACCTTAGCGCTGCAGGGGTAAGTCCGGCGGGTGGGCCTCGGTGGCGACTAGGGGTATCCCCTATTAGTGGAGAGAAATTTTTATGTTTCGATTGTAGTTGATTGGTTTTATGTACACCAGAGAAAAAAAAGCCCCGACAATATTGCCGGGGCTGGTCGCTTGGGGAGCGGTTATTCTGGTGCTGGTTCTCTATATACCAGCAATCTTCCACTAATTGACTTTTGATTGCTCTTTCCCTTATGGGGGACACAGATAGAGTACAAGGAAAAATGTTTAGCCTTCACCACTTCTGTTAGGCATTGGCTTTTAAACCTACGCTCGAGAATGTTCAGGCTGTCTTCTAAAGTATGCGAAAGAGGTTCAGGCTTTCTCTCTACTGCTGACCCACCTAAATTGTAATAATATAATTTCCACATAAAAAACAACCCAAAACCAATACCAAGTCTAATGTACATTCAAGCTAATGTTTGCTTCAAGTTCGAGTGTGAAAATCGTATCTTCATAGCTATAAACCACAGTGTTATTACTAACGATTGGTTCTGACATTAAGAACAACTCTGACATATCGAGAAATGACTGCTTATCTATCTGTTCCTGTGGAAAGCTACCCACCTGTACTGTGATAACCTTAGTAAATCCAATCCATTTCTTTACATCTTCATGTTGCTTTTTCTTATTGGCAATCATAGATTTGATGTAGCTACTTCCTTGCCCTTCCTTCTCTTTTCCACTTTCGACGCTGACGACTTCGGAATGATTAAGCTTGATAGGCTCCTTGTTAGAGTTGTCTTGCTGACCATTACTAGATGGCTCGTTAAGGCATGAGTAATCAGCCAACATACCAATGCATTTGAAGAAGCCATTTACATCCGAACGGTCAGTAAAATGAAAACCTGGGATAGCGCCATCAGATTTAAACTTTGAGTAATACCCATTGTTCTCCTTAGCCACTGAAAGCAACGACTTAAAAACATCAGGGCTTTGTTTTTCTTCGAAGTTCACCACGAAAACTAAATGGCCTTTTTTTGTGTGATGCATCACCTCAATTGGCTTGGCCTTCCCAACAATAGAGTTCTTAAGGTCTACTTCGGATTGATTACTACTGTTTTCTGTTTTCTTGCCAGTAACCTTCTTTTCTGGAATAGCTATTTCTCCATAAGGAACACTTGATTTTTTATCGTTCGTGTTGAGCACTATCTTTCTAATTTCTATACCGCAACGAATGTAATCTTTATTTGTCAGATAAAAGCCTCGTCCCATAGAATACTTTTCTCTGTGCTCTGTACTAAGCTCTTTGTCGGATAGGGCTGCGGTGTCTTGGTGGTTTAGCGCTGCTTTACGCATCTCAGAAAATAGATCTCGGGTGTGCTTTGACCATGCCAGGATGATGGTTCTATTAGTTTGTGTTTCATAATAATCAGTATAAGGGTCTGATCTATCACTCATAGAGGTAAATTTGGCAACGATAACCGCCTGGGCATCTTCAGGGATAGATAAGTTGTCCTGGAAAGCCTCTACCGCTTTCCGATGTTCCATTATGCGCTTTTGCCTTTCTTCGTATGCTTTCTTTTCTTCCTCTTCCTTGCGCTTAGCTTCTTCGGCAATAATAGAGGAATAAAGTGCCTTGTTCTTGCTGTTGTCGATATCTTCTAAATCGACCTTAGTTAGAAAACCAAACTCAAGCAGCTCTTCTCGTGTCAATCGCTCCTTGAATTCTTCTACATACGATTTCAACTTCCCTAGGCGCTCTTTTATACTTTTGTCGCAACCACGACCCAGGCTTAGGTCAATATTGAAAATCGTGCCAGAATCGAAAGTTACCTTAACATCTGTCTTTTCATACCCTAGTTCGCATTTTGCAGCTACTTCATGAGCAAGTTGTTCAAAATCTTCGATAGAGTAATCTTTCTCTTCAAGCATTTTTGATTCAGAAAATAATACAGTAACTGAAATTGGTTTAATCATCGTTGCCCCCAAGCATCGGAAAAATAGATTAAGAATAAGTTGTTCTCTTAACTTAAAAACATTATAACTCACACCCCCAATAAATACCATATTAACACACTATAAATAGTAAAATATACTTAACTTTATTTATTGACTTTGGCCCGAACAAGGGCGTCACAATAGGGCTCGATAGAGGGTCAGCTTTTTAGGCGAAGCCGTTAAGAAAAGCGATACAAATGCTTTTTGCTCGCCGAAGGCGATTCATATGGCCACCAGCATTCTGCTAGGACGGTGACAACGGGGGTTTGTTGGCATCGTACTAGCGCTGGTGGACAACAGCCTTGAGCGGCAGCACTTGGTGAGGAACGAGCCTTAGGGATGCAGGGGTAAGTCCGGCGGGTGGGCCTCGGTGGCGACTAGGGGGAACCCCTATTAGTGGAGAGAAAATTCATCTCAATATCTTGTTCACAGGACAAAAAAAAACTCAGTGCTTAACACTGAGTTTTTTTGAGGGGTTTTGAAGTATCTCTACTACTTTTGGTTCAGATGATGAACCGTTGGTATTGAGGTATATTTCACGTTCTCATCGATTTGACCCACCGCGCTGACCGAGGGAGAAAGTGCTGCTATTAATAAGAAAGCGATAATATTGTTACTCATAAGATTAGCTCCTAGTTGCCGAACGAAATAAAACTTTATACTGGTAATCCTCAAGAAACTTTAGCTCGAGGTCGAAGGCTTAAAATTCTCGTGTAAATAGCATATTTCTGTTTTGCCAAATCTTTAGTAGTAACATGTGAGCTCTTACCTAACTTAGGTTCTGTTTGACTGTCAGTGCCTAGCATTTCTTTTAACACTTCAAGCTCAGCCTCGAGGGTGTCATTTGATGAAATGTATCCAATATAGTTGAATACATCCTGGGAAGAGAAACTTAAGCCATCAGCTTTCTGGTGCTCATGCCGGGAGATATAGCAGCGCTTACCGTTAATGATATCGATATGATAAGCCTCTACAATGCGGTCACCGTATCCATCATCCCAGCCATTATCTTTGTTACGGCCATATAGCCGTGAATGTCTGTAATGAAACTTGAGAAATTGCTTCATTTCTTCAAAAGAAATGAGAATATTATTGTGTCTCATATTGCCCCCAAGCAATTGAATTTATTAACAAGCCATGTAAAGAGTATAACAAAACACGAATTAAAATACCACATTATAACATCTATGTTGTGGTATTTTTTCTATTACTCTGTTCGTCTTTAGTGAATTCCTGGGGTGACATGGCCCTTAAAAAATCTAAGGCCATGGCATTCTCAATTAACCACTAAATTTCTGTGCTGCCTATCCATTGCTCGCCTAGATAGACATCTGCATAATCGTATTCAAACTTAGAGCAGCACTCCTCTAAATCTTCGTAGGTCCAACCATCAGCTGGAGCTGGTACCAACTCCTTCAAGATAAAATTTTCCCCATAGCAATATAGATTAGATGCCTCTAGTCCAGTAATTAAACAGCTCTCGCCTTCTTTAGGTCTTGCTATACATTTAACACTCATTAGATTTACCTTTTGAAATCACTATTTTTACAGTCTTCACTTGTGTACCAGATTCGGAGAAAGTCCCTTCTTTACAACTAGTGACCGATGCGCCCAGCTCCTTCAGCCATTCTTGGAATTCTCTTTGAATTCTACGGGTCCCGTTAACCGCTCCATCACTTGCTATGGTAACTAAGCGGCCACCGATGTCTAAGTGATTGAACATCTTTCTTATATGCTTAATGTCCTGGTGCTTATTGAATGGGGGGTTAGCCAAAATACGGTCGAACTTATTACCCTCAGGGTACTCCATAAAGTCCATACAGTGAGTTGCGTATCTATGATGCTTAAGCATGTCGAAGTTCTGAGGGTTCAGCTCGATAGCAACACCATTATCACTAATTCGAGCCATACGATTTGCACACCTACCATCGCCGCAACTAGGTTCCATCCATCTATGTTCAGGCCTGAGATCTAAGTCAATCATCATTTCATCTGCTAGAGTGTCCGGAGAGAAAAACATTTGGTATTTTTTCTTATCATTGAGCTCTTCTCCTTCGATAAGTTTCTTTTGTATATCAACTACGTTTCTATACTCGAAATGAAATGCACCTTTTTTGTATTTGCCTCCAGCCTTAAGTAATAAGTTCTTTATCGCTTTGTAGTGCTTCAGCTGCTTTTGAGGTAATACTAGTGTGTTGTCTATTGGTAGAAGCAATGACAGTTCATGTTCAATGGAGTGATCATCAGATTGCTCTTTCTCATTAAGTTTGTTGAAAAAGAAATGGTCATGTGCATGCTTGATTACAGTCAAAGTATCCTCACTGATGAAGTGAATGTCTGGGTGGAAACCAAGAGCGTTCAAAAAATTGGCTTTATCAATGATCTTATTGCCTGTTACCTGGCGAGTATCGCACTCATTTCTCTCCAGCCATTGGTAATAGAAAGTGTCTTCTAAGGGTGCCGACATTTTCATATTGTTGATAATGAACAGACTCTTTAAGCAATTGGGCTTTGTATCGCTGTGAACAACTATTGCTCTTGAGGGACGACTAGCACCAAATTTTTTTTTGTATTCCGCTTTACTAGGGGTGTCTAGAAGTACGGAAGAGCCGCAGTCATAAAGCACCTCAACATTTCCTAATGATTGTGAAAGAATGAATGACAGACCATCTTCGTCTATAAATGTTGTAATTTCCATAATGCCCCCAAGCAATATATCTAATTGATTAACTGGTAATAATTATATCTAACCCCATAGACAAATACCATATTTAAACACTAAATAAAGTAAAATATAATTAACTAATCACATTGACTTTGCCCCGGACAAAGGCGTCACAATAGGGCTCGATAGAGGGTCAGCTTTTTAGGCGAAGCCGTTAAGAAAAGCGATACAAATGCTTTTTGCTTGCCGAAGGCGATTCATATGGCCACCAGCATTCTGCTAGGACGGTGACAACGGGGGTTGGTTGGAATCGTACTAGCGCTGGTGGACAACAGCCTTGAGCGGCAGAACTTGGTGAGGGACGAGCCCTAGTGATGCTGGGGTAAGTCCGGCGGGTGGGCCTCGGTGGCGACTAGGGGAACCCCCTATTAGTGGAGAGCAATTTTAAGTTTCTATTTTAGTTCTATGATTTCATTAACACGAGAGACAAAAAAAACCCCGACAATATTGCCGGGGCTGGTCGCTTGGGGAGCGTTAATCCCTGGTAGGTTCTGAGTCTAATGCTTTAACATAAACAGCATCAGCAACACCGTTTTCACACATTGAAGTAGCTGAAAAATTGTCTTTTGTGGTTTGACTGTAAAGTTCACTGTATTGCGAGTTACTGAGCCAGATCAGGCTGTTATCATCGTCCAAACCTAAAAATCCTTTGGTTGGTGAGTAGATACGATAAAAAGAGCTCAGCTCATAGGTTTTAAATACCCTGCTATCTGGTAATGAGAACCAATAGCAGTCCCAATCTAAGTGAATATAGGCTTGCCTCTCTTGACACGGTTGTGAGAAACCTATCACTTTGAAGCCTTGCAGAACTAAGCCATAACCATTAACGACAATGACCTCCTCTCCAGAAGTAAACCTTGATTCGCACAATGGTATTGAAGTTAAGCTATTTTCAATATATTTCAGCATGGATATTCCTCTCTTACTCCTTGAGATTAAGCTATTAAGCCAGTAAACAAATCTTGCTCTAGCTCTTTGGATGAGAACTGAAATCCTTGACTGATATTGAATTCCCGGTCAGCTACCAAATCGACAAAAAAGTCATGAACATTTTCATTTTTACAACACTCTTTAATGTTCTGGGCTGCAATATAGGCTGCATGCTTAGGATTGATAGCACTGACAACGAAAGCTTTGCTCTCTGAAGAGCCAAATCGAACTGAAGTTAAAAACTCCGTATATTGGTCAAACTCATTGCCCCGCAAAACAACTTTAATTTCACTACCCTTTGAAGTCTCAAGTTTTACATAAGAGAATCCATCTTCCAGCACTTCAAGTAGTGCTCCCTTGCAACCTTTAAATGCACCTTCAGTTACGATAATTTTCATAAAGCCCCCAAGCCCTGAATATCAATCAACGATTAAAGCATTTCTGCCCCAATCCATAATAGCCATTATACCAAATAGACTATTAAATACCACATAACAACACTAAATTTAGTTAAATATATTTAACTTTATTTATTGACTTTTGGCCGGACAAAGGCGACACAATAGGGCTCGATAGAGGGTCAGCTTTTTAGGCGAAGCCGTTAGGAAAAGCGATACAAATGCTTTTTGCTCGCCGAAGGCGATTCATATGGCCACCAGCATTCTGCTAGGACGGTGACAACGGGGGTTTGTTGGCATCGTACTAGCGCTGGTGGACAACAGCCTTGAGCGGCAGCACTTGGTGAGGAACGAGCCTTAGGGATGCAGGGGTAAGTCCGGCGGGTGGGCCTCGGTGGCGACTAGGGGGAACCCCTATTAGTGGAGAGCAATTTAGCCACCGAGACGATGGCTAAATTCTATAGGTTAGGACCACTCAAAGATCGGCAATGATCGCTCTTCTCCTGCATCTGAATCTAACTCTACACACTTAAAACCCAATTGGGCTGCTTTCGAAAGAATAAAATTTAGCTCGTCAGAATATTCTTTACGGATATTTAAATCGTGTTGTGTATGCAATTTAATGAAATAGCCCGTATTTCGTTTTGCTACTAATGAAAATTCTTCCTTAGAGATTTCATCAAGGGCAACTACATCTCCTTCCTTTATATGGCCAGTGCTAAGCTCAACTGTTGTATATTGGTTGTTGATATCAAACATTAGCCTTCCCCTTGGTCTAAATTGATGTTCGAGTGTGAACAAATGACCATCCTAAATGCGCCCTTTGTTTTGAGCTCTATTACGTGGGAAAAGACTTCTTTCGCCTCAAAAAACAACTCATCTTTAAAATATCCTTTTTGATACGTACCTCGGAGTGTACGAAACCCATCAAACTCCGGTACTCCCTTAATTCCTCGGTCCGTATTAGAGCGAGCTGAAACAACGACTATGCCGCCCTCTTGACTACAGAGCTTAGCTAGGTTTTTCCAGACCTGTTTTCTGGGTAAAGGGGGCAATACATTGGTGCAATATCCACAATATACAAATGAGTAATGCGCTTTAAGAATGTCTAGATCAGGACAAAATGTGTAATCGTACTCTGCACACATACCTGATAAATCGTATATAGCTTGAGTGTCCTTACTTTCTTGTTCACGCCCTTTCGCATAGTTCAAAGCTGGGGCTGACACTAAATGAGGGAACTGTGAGAGAAACTGTTTTAATGGGGCACTAACAGATTTACGTGCGATTGAAGTTTTTGAGGAGACCTCGAACTCCTTCTTGATCTCTTCAGGTGTTTGATAAAAGGATTCTGATTCAAATTGTTCTGAAACGGGTACTAACTTTAATGCTAAATTTTCCATACTGCCCCCAAGCAATGTATATCATTGATTAACTGTTAATAATTATATCTAACCTCACACATAAATACCATATTAATACACATATGATTGTTAAATATAATTAACTATATTTGTTGACTTTGGCCCGGACAAAGGGGCCACAATGGGGCTCGACAGAGGGAAAGCTTTTTAGGCGAAGTCGTTAAGAAAAGCGATACAAATGCTTTTAGCTCGCCGAAGGCGAATCATATGGCCACCAGAATTCTGCTAGGACGGTGACAACGGGGGTTGGTTGGCAATGTCCTAGCGCTGGTGGACAACAGCCTTGAGCGGCAATACTTGGCGAGGCACGAGGCCTAGCATTGCAAGGGGTAAGTCCGGCGGGTGGGCCTCGGTGGCGACTAGGGGGGACCCCTGTTAGTGGAGAGCGCTTGACTGGCCATAATGACCAGTCAAATTTTTCTACAGTATATATAAATCGTAGTAGCTAGCTTCTTCAGCTGTAAGCTTATACCCAGGCTCTACAGAGTGGGTAGATACGCGATCTTTACTACATTTAATGGCTTTAAGTGTGTTATTGATCTCACTGCAAGCATCAACAACAAACAGATCTGGGATAAAGCCATTCTTAAAAAAGCTTGATTGTTTATTGCGGATCATCTTTAGGAAGACTGTTTCAATTTTAGGTGGTAGCCCGTAAACAAGTGCATGCCTTACAGTCATTAAATTTATGAACTCATGAAGTATTTCGTGGAATGTAAATCGACCTACTTGGTGTTCTGAGGATTCTGTAAAAGCGGTACACTTGTAAATCAGATTGGTAAGGAGATTACATGTAATGTAATCAACCTCTAAAAGTTGGCCTTTGCATTCAGATTTTTTGATTCCTAAATCTTGTACTTGATTGACCCACTCCAGGTAAGGGAGCACCGTATTTAAATCATCCAGTAAGTACCCAAGTTTGGTTTCGAATTCACGTACCTGTTTGTACCAGCATGCTAGCACCTTGTCGGAATTTCCGTATTTGCTCTGAATAGGTTGGGTTCGGATGCTTCTAAGACGTTTGCCTTGAATAGCATTTACGCACTTGAATGCTAGTGTAAGTGCTTTTTTTACTTGTGCCTTCTTTTCTTCGTTGATCTTTATGATTCTGTCCATACTGCCCCCAAGCAACTTTTTATAAAAAAGAGGGCCATTGAGCCCTCTATACACGTTAGATTTACCGATTACTATTCTTGACGGAACGGATCAATTACAAAGCCAAGCGCGTCTAGGGGTTGGCTATTGTATGCAGTAAGTGCTTCGCGACCTAAATCCAGTTCGTATCCAGAGCCAACAAAGTCATCACCTACAAAGCCACAAATAACATTGTTTGAGATACCTTCGATACCTTCCCAAGCTCTCCCGGTCCAATATTGCGATTCGACAATCCAAACACCTTCACGATGAACGCGCACTCTAAAAGCACTTTCACTTCGCTTAAGTTCTTCTTTACTTATATCGATGTTCACATCAGGATTAAATAGGTCACCAGATAGAGCTTTTAAATCTACATACTGGTCTTCTTGTTTAATGAATCGGATTTTCCCTAATCGAACAGCTAGGGCTACTTTGTCTATTTCGCCGTTTCTCTCCGTGGATGTTTCAGTCTTTTCGGGTGTCAGCTGATTAAGTAATGAAATGACTACTTTCTTATCGAATGATGAAATCTTCATATTGCCCCCAAGCAATTGTTTTAAAATAGATAGTTACATAAGCAACTAAGGAAATTATACTAAAATACGCCCTAAAATACCACATTTAAACATTAAATATAGTTAAGTATATTTAACTATATTGGTTGACTTTACCCCGGACAAAGGCGATACAATGGGGCTCGACAGAGGGACAGCTTTTTAGGCGAAGCCGTTAAGAAAAGCGATACAAATGCTTTTAGCTCGCCGAAGGCGATTCATGTGGCCACCAGCTTTCTGCTAGGACGGTGACAACGGGGTTTTGTTGGCATCGTACTAGCGCTGGTGGACAACAGCCTTGAGCGGCAGAACTTGGTGAGGGACGAGCCCTAGTGATGCTGGGGTAAGTCCGGCGGGTGGGCCTCGGTGGCGACTAGGGGTATCCCCTATTAGTGGAGAGAAATTTTCTTGCAAGGTCTCTATTTCTTTTATTGAATTTATACGGACAAAAAAAAGCCCCTGCTTTGTAAGCAAGGGCTTTTCGCTTGGGGAGCGTTTAATCAAATGTTTGAGGATCTAGCTGTTCAAGAAATGGTACTACGTCTCTCTTAAATACCGCCTCAGCATTCACAGTATGAGCGCGAACCCATGCATTATTTCGGGTTGGTGAGAATTTGAAGCTAAACTTTCTTAGTCTTTGGGTAACCTCTTTCGGTGGCCTACCACCTAACCAAATACCAATGCGCCCATCAATAACCCCGTGCTTAATTCCATTTTCTAATTCACCTTCTAATGAGTTTGAATTTCGACTTTCTTCGACTCGCTCTGCTTCGACTAAACGTTGTTTTAATCGTCGGATATTAGCATTTGAGTTTGCTAAGCTAAATCGTCCCCAAGTGTTTACTATTGGATTTGGCTCCAAAAACGTTTTAAGGAGGTTTTGAGGTATACCACGTTCAAGCATCTTGTTTTCAAGTACAGCAGCACTATTATCTGTAAGCTCTCCATTTTCAGACGCTTTATATGCAGCTGGCACTAAACGATTAGCTATTTTCATGTAGCCATGCATTGTTTCCGCTTCACTAATTTTAATTCTTAATTGCTCAACCGGGTTATCTGATGACATTTTGACAACTGAACCATCCCCATCGGGGAACAGTTTCTTTGCAATGGCTTTTAAGGCTCTCTGAGGATAATCTGCATATTGATTAAGCTTATCCCTACTATTCTTATTGGCCTTTTCTGCTTTCGCCACAGGGAATCTCGCTGGCCCTGTTACATGCCATGAGATACATTTGGACTCTGCACTTATGTACTCATCGAAGTAGCGTTTTAACTTTCTTTGAAATTCTTCAAACTCAATTTCAACAATTTCTTCCACTGAACAATTAAACGCCTTCGATGGTGCGCTTTCCGAAGTGGACTTGATCAGCTCATGAAGTGAAATTTTGAATGTCCGTAATGCGTTGCAGTAGTCAACTACTGCTTGAGCGGCGTGACGCTCAGGAAATTGAGATTGGCCATTAAAAGCTCGCTCAATTGATGAAGGATCAAGCTGGCTCTTATATTCAAGCAGATCCTTGTCTTCTCCAATGTATTCCTCGATTTTTTTATTAACTAAATTTTGCATCTGTAGCCCCCAAGCTATCTATGTTTAACAAATGATTTAACGTATTTATTTGATGTGTTAATTATACTAACAACCCCCAATAAATACCATATTAACACACAAATAAATGTTAAATATAATTAACTATTTAGATTGACTCTGGCCTGGACAAAGGGGCCACAATGGGGCTCGACAGAGGGAAAGCTTTTTAGGCGAAGCCGTTAAGAAAAGCGATACAAATGCTTTTAGCTCGCCGAAGGCGAATCATATTGCCACCAGCATTCTGCTAGGACGGTGACAACGGGGGTTTGTTGGCATCGTACTAGCGCTGGTGGACAACAGCCATGAGCGGCAATACTTGGCGAGGAACGAGACTTAGTAATGCAAGGGGTAAGTCCGGCGGGTGGGCCTCGGTGGCGACTAGGGGGAACCCCTGTTAGTGGAGAGAAATTCATAACCTGCAATAAAAAAGAGCTCTATTGCAGGTCGATATTCTATTTAGATTCTATGCCGCCATTCGCTCGTATTGTGTGTTTAACACATTGTTAAGCCACTTACCAACCCATTCACCAACCCAACAAAAGGCCGAGTAAATCACCGACTGGCCCAAACATTCGTGGGCTAGTCCTACGGTCAGATCGCGAACGAACGATTCTGGTATTTGCTTGCACTTGGCATGTTCAACAGTTGTAAATAACCTAGCTAATTTACCATTGCTATGGATTAGAAATGGATCGGTAGATCGACACTTTTGGTATGATTTGGTTATGCACCCTACCTTTGTAGCAGTAGGCTTAAGCCACTGGAGTCGAAAGCCTTTCTTTTGAGCAATGTCTCTCTTTTCCTTTTCCACTAAATATGTATAGGGCTTATAGCTTTCATGAGTTTCAGGTATATCATCGAGTACATCAGCTAAGCAGCTATATTTATAAGTTGTCCTTACCTTTTGGGGCATAAAGTCCTTTAAACCCTCTTTGAAGGAGCTGCAGTATCCAATACCACAAAGCCTCTTTCTATCTTCAAGTGCACCAAACTGAGAACCTGCTAATGTCATATTTATAAAGTTGTACCCAAACACTTTACTAAACGTATCTACGATAACAGCGTATGAGTTTGATTTAGTAAATGAAGTAACATTCTCAAAAACAGAAATAATTGGATTCGTTATCGACTGCCAATGCAAGAAATCGATAAAACACCCGCCTGTATTTTTGTGTGCTTCTGCAAATTTATTTCCGTTCTTAGATCTGCCGCTTATGGAACTCCCTTCGCAAGGCAGCGATCCTGAATTGACTTCCGTTCTAACGCCACCTCTGGACAAATCAACACTCTCCAATCGCATATTTAATCCGTATTGCTCTTCCGGTGCCTCCACAGCCCACACAGGATTATTTTGCAGACATGCATTGAAGTACCTTTCACTCGATTCGACAATTACCTTTACGAAAGTAGAAAGCTTACTCCGCTTAAGTCCATCGGAAATACTTGAGCACAATACCCCTATACCATTAAATATATCTGAAGTGGATAAAGGTATATTCGCTTTGTACTTTGACATAGCTCTCTGAACACGCTCTTTTTGTTTGAGATTCCTCCAAGTCTTTATCACTCTATCGAGACTTAACTTCTTGATAGGTGAAGCCGGAGTTAGTTCAACAGAAGCAGAACCAAGCTCAGCCCCTGTGATATTTTTAGATAAGTAACCATTCAATTCATCATTTTTTACGTAACCCATATTTTTCATAGTATGTGAAAATGCGGCTTCAAGAGGATCTGTCCACTGTGTATCTATAAAAATTGCAGATGGTTGAAGTGTTTTGATGAAGGCAGTCATTAAGTAAAAGTAACAATTAGCCTCTGGCGCACCTTGTAAGCTAATCACTTCAGCCTTGATGCTACTCTTCTTTAGATCAAACAGCTCTATTGGCGAGTTGTATTCCAACTCGTTAGAAAGGAGTACTAAATTAGAATTAAAGCTGAATACGGCATGGTTTAAAGGCTTAAGATTTCTCGTCATATCCTTAAACCTCAGCTCTCTGTCACGAATCTCTTGGACTGAATGCAATTCGACAATTCGGATTTCACCATCTTTGATGTAGGCTTTTACATGGTCTCCGAAAATATCTAAATCAGCGTGCTTTAAGTCAATGACAGGTCGCTCTTTACCGTTTCGTCTTGAGTTGGTCACTTGTCGAGAGCCGAAACGATCAATAACTATTTTAATTTCTTTCTTTGTACGGTCAGACTTAAGCTGAAACTTAGCCCCTCCTTTAAAACCCGCCATTAGTAAATACTGCCCTTCGAAGAATACTCTTAGTTTATTTCTATGGAGAGAAACTTTCTTCTCTAATACCTTTATCATACTGCCCCCAAGCAATTGATCTCACTTGCCTTAACTATGTCATAATTATATAAAAAACAACAAATAGATACCACATTTAAACACTAACCTTTGTGAAATATAATTAACTTATTATCTGGACTTTGGGCCGGACAAAGGCGACACAATAGGGCTCGATAGAGGGTCAGCTTTTTAGGCGAAGCCGTTAAGAAAAGCGTTACAAATGCTTTTTAGCTCGCCGAAGGCGGATCATATGGCCACCAGCATTCTGCTAGGACGGTGACAATGGGGTTTTGTTGGCATCGTACTAGCGCTGGTGGACAACAGCCCATGAGCGGCAATACTTGGCGAGGAACGAGACTTAGTAATGCAGGGGTAAGTCCGGCGGGTGGGCCTCGGTGGCGACTAGGGGGAACCCTGTTAGTGGAGAGCTTTCAAACCCATTAACTCCATTTGTTTGTGAGGAATAAAGTTTCGTTACTAAGCAATAAGTTTGATACTGAGTATTAAAGTTTTATACTTAATGGCAGCCATCAGAGTACGCCGCCATTTCTAAAACGTTTATGTCCAACTTAGAACTAGCTGGTGAAGCCAGTTCATGGAAGATAGAATGAGCGGGCGTTTAAATGATGGCTAGCCAGCTTTTTTAAGCTGGGTGTACTAAGATGTGGGCTTGATGTTTCTCGGTGTTCCACTCTTTCATTTCAGCAAGAAATAGGCCGTGAGCATTAATCGATTCAATTAATTCAGGTGCACGCTCTAGTTGGATAAGCATCGATAACGGGGTGAGTTGATTGTGTTCTTGGTCAAAACCGTGTTCGACTTGTTCCTCTAGCATATAAAGAATCCCAGGCTCCGCTTCACTACCCTCCTCAAACAGTCTTGATTCGATACCCTCTACGTCATAAAGGTGTACGAGTAGGTTATAAAGCTTTTCAGCACCGATGAGTTTTGTATGCTTCGATTGTGAATTAAGTTGATGCAGTTTCATTTCTAGGTTCCCACCTTTTTTTCTTGCTAAGCTGATCATCAGTTTGATGTCTTTTTTGATATTCGATAACGACTTATCGTTGAGCTTTGGCTTAAGGTACTTTATCAGTATGTCATTGCGTGATTTTACTGGAACAAAACGGGAAGATGCGGAAACCTGACACAGCAAATGAAGCAGGGCGTGGGTAATGACGTTGTGAAGGTTGTGGTAGTAGTCAAAGTCTCGTTTGATTTGCATAGCCAAGGTAGCGTTGTGGGTGGATTATAAGAATATTGGGGCTGGGCGTTTTAAATCAACCTTAATAATGAGTTCGGGAGTAGTTTCCCAGACATAGAGTTGTTCATGGATTGCTAATGTTTGATTTTCCGAAAATGATAATTGTCCAGAAACGTATTTGAATGGGACCGCTCAATCTGTGGATGCTCAAGACAACCAGCATGAAACTTTATTCCTCTCCTACACCAATACATCCCAGACCAATTAATAAACCAGGTCATCATATTGCATGATATGGGGCCTATTTTTTTATCTAAGGTTCACCTTTTACGATGAAGCCTTTCGTTGGCCTTTTTGTGCTTTTGATAGCAACCCATCGAATCTGTGCCGCTAAACATAGCCTTCCTGCGTCGTTCGTAAGCACTACTAGGATTTGAGTTACCTTTCTTCTCTTTTCGTTGTTCACTTGATAGAAACCTGTTAAGTGCTTCATCAAATGAAGATGTATCACTCTTAAATGCCCATCTCACTGCTAACAAAAAACCTGCAACCAATAATGTGCCTAGAAGTACTTTCTCACTCATTTGGTGACTCTTCTGTTGAGCTCTTACTATCTGTTGTCAACGTTCCAATTAACTCATCATCAACTGGACATTCATTGCATCGGTTCAGACACTGTTCTTTAACAGGGACTGACACACTACAAAGTTCATCATTGCTCTGTTCTATAAGTGTTTCAAGACGACTCATTATTTCCTTCCTATAGTTAGGCATTAAGCGATTGTGATTATAGAAAATTCATCCATTTCCTAAATTTACTGAGACAAAAGGTCATGACAGTTTGAGCAAACACCTTGCTGTTTTTCTCTATCCACTTTTAGCCAATAACATGCCTGGGAGTTCTCAAAACATGCATTATTATCACTACACCCGCAGCCAATGCAGACAGCTTCTTTAGGCTCAGGTCGAATATTATAAATAGATAAATCTACCATGCTTTCCCCTTTAATCATTTGTCTTAACGAAAGGGTCGGGACAATCATCTAAATCAACAAAGTGTCTGTCTGCGATTTCTTCTATCTTCGGATACTCTTCTATGAGATCGAAAACCGACCTACCTTTGAGGTCATAGTCGAACTGAATTCCAGCTCTGAACCAATAATCGATCTGTCTATTCAAGCAGTTCTTTGCTGTAGATTTAGTTGGCTTTTTAAGTAGTTCCTCTAAATCTTCAGAGTCAACATAACCACCCGTCATGTCTTCAGCACAGCCAACTTTTTTAAACAAATACTCCCAGTCGGCGTACAATTCTTCGTATGTCATTGGTGAATCTTCTCCTGGTTAAATAGACTTCATGTTCTTGCGTCGTTTAATTGCATCAACCTCACGATTGTAAGCCTCTAAAGGCTCAAGTAAATGAGCATATAGCTTTTCATTTTTGATGTACTCATCATGATTTATTAGTGCCTTAAGTTGTGCTACGGACTCTTTAATTGGCACTCGTACTACCCAAGAGTCTGTTTCAAAAGAGAATTGCCATGCTCTTTTAAAATAATTTTCGAAAGCGTTTAGAGCCTTACTTCTCATAGTCCAAACATTACGCCTTCTTAATGCGTGATCACTCTCTAAATAGTGATTAGCAATATTATCGTTAATGTCTATCTCCCAACTCTCAGGATCTAAAACAGAACTAGTAAAGTGAGCGACCGTCACCCATAGGCACAGCTGTTCTCGTGTAAAAGTATCCGGATTGGAATTAAGCGAATCTAATACCTCAATAGCATATTTTTTCGCTTGTTTATTGATGTTTGCTAACTCTTGAGCCTTACGTTTTTCGATACGGGCTTTCTTCTCTTTAATTTTGGTAAACTTTTCTTTTGCTTTACTCAAAGCCTTTGCTGCGACTTTCATCGCTTCAATTTCTTCGAGTTCAAACAAGTCTCTAGAGAATGGGTCTTCGACTACTTCTTTTAGAAGTCCATTTGATAGCTTTGTTAGAGCTGTTTGCTTTTTGCGGGTACGTTCGGATGTCCAGTGCTTTGTGAAGTCTAAATCTGACAAAATGTTTCCCTCTGAGTGCTGATTTATTAATTAGTGTCAAACGTTAAATCAAGTCGAAGTGTTTCTGATTAACTTCTATACCCATGCCTAGTTTCTATCCAGTACATACAGCTAAAATCTAGCGCTATGACCTTGTAAGTGCGACAGGGAGCAAAGGGAATCCGAGTTAATGTGTTTAGTTAGTGGAAGCATTAATCGGAATCCCCGAAAATCAACTAAAGCACGTTCGAAAATGCAGATGTATATTGAAACTCATAACCCATATCTTCGAGTTTCCATAGTAAGTCTCTATAAAACCCCCTTAGAGTGTCCAGAAGCTCATATAGAGCTGACGATCCTTTATATTTATAGTCCTTGTCCGTATCTACAGCTAAACGATGACAAAGAGTGGATAAACCATCTAAAGAACTCAGAATGTAACCGGTATTAACTAGTTCAAGTGCACTGCTTATAGTTTGTCGAGTAGATTCTGACTGAGAGCTTGCTTTATACATTGTCGCCAGCTCATCAAAGTACTGCTTACCATCCCAATACTTAACAGCTATTTCTTCTAAAGAGATTGGTTTAAATTGGCAAAATACATCAAGCATTGAACACGCCTTTAGAGCTTCAACCTTCTTGAGTGTATCTTCTAAGCCGCATTCCAAGGTTAATGGAGCGAGTAATGAAAGGTACTTTCCATCTTTTGAAAGTGAGACCTCATCCAGACTTAAATCGTCTAGCGCACCAATTATCGCACTTTGGTTTTCTTTTGGAACATCAGATATATCAAGTTGAACGAGGGTATGATCGTCTTGGTTGATAACATGAGCCTTAGATTGGTGAGACTGCACTTTCTCTAAAGTGAAGATATCCTGGGTTATGGGCAGTTGGATTAACAGATGTGTGTCTGATTTTGGTAACTCGCTAACTTTCAAACACCCATAAATGATATCCAATTGTTGTCGAGCGGATATTAATTTAAGTTCAGTAGCATGAAAGAGCAAAATTGAAAACCTGGCAACCGAGAACTTGTCTAAGCACTTATTTCCACTTTCATACCATGATACCAAGAAGTTCGTTATGTTTAGAATGAACTTGGCACGTGATTCTGGTTTTCCTATAGCTGATATAGCTACATCCAATTCCTTCTTAAATGATCCCATCTTAGCCTGGAACTTTAGGCCAGGCTCAATATCAAGTTCATCTACCATTTGAATTGCGCTGTTAATCACCTTATTCATACAGCCATAAGAGACTAGTAAATTTTTAGCGTAGTTTAGTTCTTCTCTACTTACAAAAGATCTTCTTTTCATTTTAGCCCCCAAGCTATTACATATATTTCAACGGGATAGAACCGTTAATTCCCCATTAGTATAACAGTAAATACCATATTATAACAGTTGTTTGTGTATGATTTTTTAACTTTCTTTGTTTATATGACATGATGGTTCTGGAGAGCCTCGGAAGATTAAACCCATTGTGTTCGTGCGTATGATCCTTAAACCAAATGGTTAATTAAATGAATGATCTAAAGATCGTCATTGAAAATTTAGGGCAAATGCAAGCTGAGAGCGCCTCTATGCTTATGATTGGACACAACCCGGTATATGTGTCTAAATAGAGCAAATTAGCTCATATAGCTCTACTGAGTGGCTTTTTGAGTTAACATGCAAAAAAAGAACTATTACTACTTCTTTGTTCTCCAAGATCGTCCCTTTACCCTTCTAACTGATTAATTTCTAGACACTATTTAATAATAATATTTTTATTGATCTTATTAAGATCTTTTTTAAGATCTTATTAGGGTGTTGATAACTTATCTATGTTTTTATAATTCAAGTAGTTAGGAATTCGTTTAAGATCATCTAGGACGAAACACTATTACATTTAGGAAGATTTGAAGATCGCTTAGGACGACTTACCGTGCCATCTAGGACGCTTTCGGTTGTGGATAAGTCTGTATAAGTATGTATAAGGTTGGTTTGCTTACTTACTGGCACATTTAAGCCTACAATGTTACATTTGGTACAATTTCTTATTGTGTGTATCAGTATCATGACCGAGAACAACAGCAAAAACGATCTTACTGTTAGACAAGCGAACGCTTTAACAACGGCAGCTTATAGCCTTACTCGTTATGAGAAGCGGCTTGTATACATGTGCCTCAAGCGGATTAATCAGGAAAACCCTACTCCCGAACATTTAAAAACAATGGAATATGGTCAGTATCCGATCACTATTTCTAACAAAGAGTTCATCGAATACTTCGAGATAGATGATGAGTCGAAGAAAAACCTATCAAGAGACATACAACGCGCAGCACAATCTTTACATGAGAAAAGTGTGGTTATCTATCTTCCTGATGAAGACAGCAAAGATGGTGAAAAAGCTTATGATGCTATCCACTGGACCACTAAACAGAGCTATCGTCCTAAACGAGGACATGTAGTGCTGTATTTGAATGCTGAGTTGATTAGTATCATTAACCAAACCACATCAAACTATACACAGCTGCTGATAGGTGAAGCAGGAAACTTATCTTCCGTTTATACCATGAGGCTTTATGAGGCTATCAATCAGTGGAAGAATTTAAGAAATAACCTAATTCTAGATGTTGATTGGATGCGCTCTAGGTGGCAACTGCCCTCTTCGTATGACAGAACTGCGGTTCTTAAGAAACGTTGGCTTAACCCAGCAATTGAAGAACTTAATAAGTTGCACATTTTCAAAAGTCTTTCCTACGAGGATGTTCGAAAAGGTACCAAGACTGTCGCATTTAAGTTTACCTGGGAGCTTTCTAAAAAGGCCCCAAGTAAACTATCCCTTGCAAGGTCAGCAATCAAAGCTATCAATGCCAACCTTCAACCAAAGCAGAGTGAAATGGTCGCATTGACTGAGCAGATTGGAGAACTATTGCTGAATGGTGAAGATATATCCCCTGCTGTCCTAAGCGCTATTAAGAAGTTTGGTGAAGAGTCAAAAGATGCTAAAGGTACATCAATGAAGAAATCAGATGACGTCATTGATGTAACCGACTATGAAATAGTCACAGATGATGAAGATTAGCTTCAACTAGCACACCAAAGAAGTAAATTTCCATCCAACTAGCACATTCAACAATCAAGTGTGCTAGTTCTGCCTCAAAATACCGTCCTAAGTGTCACCTTTACCAGATATTGCTGGTGGCTAAACCTCTCAATAACTGTGATCCAACTCCCTAATTGTTGTTTTTTATCCGTGATTGAAGTTGTTTTGTGGGTGATGAAGACCCAATTCTTTCTTTATAACCTGCTTTTTTGCTTCCTTTGAATGAAAACCCTGTAAATGAAGGTTAAGCTAATTTTTCAGAACTCCTTCTAACGTATTGAATTATAAGGATAGTATCTATTGCTTCTAGTTGGAGGGGTGACACTTAGGACGAAAGTAAGGGATCAATGAATATGCAATGCGTTTTTTTCTCTATTTTCGTCCTAGGTGTCACTGTTCTATGGCGATGTTTTAATCGGATTTTTTATAAGTATATGTATTTTAATTGTTTTTCTGTGTCAAGAGCGTGAGGGGTGACATTTAGGACGGTTTTAAAATGATACTTTAAGAAGCAACAATGTGTGTCCAGTACTCTATAGAATAAAGCTCAAACTTAATGATTATAACTGACTGAAAATAAAAGATATTTTATTTGTGCCTTAGGCTGATATAAAAAGCTACACACTGGAGTCATACTTTCTCTACGTTCGATATACAGTAAAGAGTGATAGGTGACATCTAGGACGAAAACATTCGTAGGGGTAAAATGGTTTAGCCCAGTTGGGAATTTAAGAAAAGCTAGTTACTATAGATATCATTGAATATATTTAAAGCATTGAAAATAAAGATAAAAATCTCTTCTCTGTGACATCTAGGACGTAAAGCCTACTTGAGTATAAGAAAGTAGAAAAGCATATCAATGAGTTAAATATATGCGGTGGCACTAGATAGAAAACTTTCGTCCTAGATGTCACACTTAGATAGAGGTGTTCTTCTATCTTATTGATTTACTATGGTCCAATAGTGTCTGGGGTGACATTTAGGACGAAAACTAACGCTTTAAGAAAACGTCCTTGATGTACCACTTGTATATTAAGACCTGGTACACCAAGGAAGGTTTGTTTGAGAGGCCCAGAAAAGCTTTTACAAACTCAAGCTATCTAGTAATAGTAGGTCTTCCCGGATGGAGGTCGAGTGCTTGTGGTACCACCATTTACAGTTTTGTATCTGGAACCGGAAGGTTTGTTGTAATGTGCCCACCCTCTATACCTTACTCTCCATGGATCATCTGCACCCATTGTGTAGTATCCCATGTCAGCAAACGCAGCACGAGTTAAGCTTACTCTACAGCTAGGTGTAGCAGTTGATGTCACTGGCCCGGAAATTTCAAATAAACCAGCATTAGCGATTTCATCAGTGAGATTGTATATTTTACTATGATCAGTGATGGCTATTTTTGTGATCCCTTTGGTTTCCAGGTTATATGTTACAAGGAAATCAATGTTCGACGAGTTAGGCCAATATGAACCATAAGATGAGCTAAAGTACCCACTTGCTTTGCTGTCCATTGCGCTTTTAGCTCTTTTTGGAGAAAAACATGCTCCCCTTGCGACATTCACAGAAGCACATCCACAGTTAATAGTAATATCTACTGCCTCATCTTCATCCTCTCCAGGTTTGGGGATCTCAAAGTCCCCTACTGGATCATCTGGGACGGTTGGGAGCTCAACGATTGTTTCGTCAGAGATGTTTCTGGAGCCTAAAGTATCATCCAAGCCAACTGCACTTGTTTGGTTCATGTGTGAAGGAACCTTAATAACTTTATTGTAGCTCCCTGCATTGTGTGGTGCTTTGATTGAAGCAATTACAGAGGGGGCGGAAACCGCTAAAGCAATCCCCACTGTAATGAGATTAATGTTATTCATTGCAATCTACCATTGTCATTTATGGATAAAAAGCAATATAGGCCTTGAGCGAATTACAATCAACTTTAGTTTTCGAACTAAGGAAATTGGTTCACGGTTTCTTTTAAGGGTTGTACTCAACTTTCACCATAATTTGATTTGTTGGTGAAGGCGATACGGTACCGACAGTAGTGCTCTGCAAACTCGAAATCATCTTCATCAAAGATTGTGCTTTCGTTACACCATAACTTTTTATGTTCGTCACGTATCCTTACCGATTCAATGTGAATTTCAAATTTACATTGGACATCATTTAAGTAAGCAGATATGTGCTTTCCTAACAGTGGTTCTATGCTGTATATGTTGTACTCATTAACACCTTCCTTAATTGCTCGAGATAGACCCATTCTCGCCATTGTCATCGCATTAGGGCATCGATGTGCTTTCAGGTCTAAGTCATTACTCTCTGGTGACTTCATACTTCTTCTCCCACTGAGGGTAGTTCTAGTTCTTTACAAATAGCAGTAGCACAGCTTCTCTCTGAGCTGCGGATCATTCTGTATTTAATACTTCCATTTCTTGAAATAGATTTCTGTACTACATTATTCTCTAGCCAAAAGTCATGTGTAATATCTTTCACAGGCAATCGAACTATCCCATCTAGTACTGACCAATCAATGGGGGCTTTATGCATTCGAGACAAATGCTCTTCAAAGATAGATCGAATTACTATCGCAGTCCCTTTCCAAAATATACTTTTCGTGTACATAACATTTGGCCCTGAGTCTGAAAGAAACCTCATAGGTATAAGAGAAAAAAACTTGGTGAGGAATGGAGTTGTTAAGCGAATTATTTCAGCTTCGGTATCGCTTGAACCTTCAAGCAATTTGTTCATTTTTACAGGAGTTGTACCTAATGCGGTACAAATGAAATCGCCTAACTGCTTCAAGTCCATTAACTGGGATTTCTTGGGTTTTCCTGTGGTACTTATAAACCGCTTTAGTGAATGACCATCAACTAATACATTATCGAGTATCTGGTCCCTAATTAATCTGGAAAAGCTTTGCGAGCTGTCAAAGAATAAGTTTTGTGCTGATGTTGGTTTACGAAGGTGTAAGTGGTAGTCAGAAAATACCTGTCTAATCTTTTGAGTGACTGGCTCTAAGGTGTCCGTGTTTGTAACAATGAATTTAACTCCCAGCGTATGGTACTGAGTAGGACTAGCATTCGTAACTCTGTCCTTAAACAAATTCAAACGGTTCTGACCATCACATACAAGACGGTCAGATGAACTTTCTAATGTGGCTGTGACGACTTCTTTGTTACCAATAGATATTTCCTCATGGAGTTTTAATGAAGAAACAAAGACAGTAATGCTAGGGAGTACTGTATCCTCCCTATTGTCGAAATACTTAATCAAACCTTGTGCACGACCTTTCTCAAGGTCTCTCTGTCTTTTTTGATACTCATTTAAACTATCTGAGCTCTCTTCTTCAGTGAAGTTCTCAGCAAATTCTTTGCCTGTTATTACCCCCTCAAATACAGAAATGCCATTCGTGCAAATACCCTCGTTAGCTCTGAAGAGTACTAATTGAAGGTCTTGTTCAGAATAAATTGGTGTGTACATGTCTTGACCCGATGACTAAAAGAATAGAAGTAAAATACCATATAAATACACCTCCTTCAATATATGTGCACAAAAAAGTGCACTAAGTATATTTAAGTCTATAAAGTGTGTTTAAATATGGTATTATATAGTTGTCGGTCTTTAGTAATGGTTCAGCCAATGGTTAATATTTTTGAAACAACAAACCTAATAGAAAACGAATTGGTGGCTTTGCACGAGAGTGTTAGCTTCAAGTTCAATGCGGTTGTAGAAGAGTTTATAACGATTTTGCGATCTAGTGATTCGCTAGTGTTTGTTCCTTGCAGTATGGGTAAAGACTCCAGCACAGTTTTGAATGCTGCTTCTGAAGCTTATCGAGTTTGTATTCAAAATGGTTGGATCGAAAAAACTCGCCCCTTAATTGTTTCAACGGTTGACACTCTTTCGGAATCACTTCCAATGGTTATGTACACCAGGTGGGTTAAATCTAAGTTTATTGACTATGCAAAAGATAACGATATTAACGTTTACTACGATATTGTCACTCCGTCATTTCATGAAGAGTACGCGAACAAATACCTGACTAGTAATAAGCTAATACCAAATGCACAACGTAATAGTGACTGCAGCTCTATTCTCAAAATTGTTCCTAGCGAAAGATATTTAAAAAACCTATTGGACCGCTTTAAATCAGACGAAGAACTACAGCAATACACCCGTTTTGATGTGATTTGCGCTACAGGGCAAAGAAACAACGAGAGTACAAAGCGAAAAGGTAATATGGTTATTCAGGGAACCAGTGATAAGTCTATAAGTGATTTATTGAAAGAGATGAAAGAGTCTGACTTAAATACAGGCTACCCACTGTTTCTATACGCTCCAATACGTGACTGGTCTACCCAAGAGGTTTTCACTTCCTTAGAACTTTCTGGAGCTAAGCCTCTTACTCGTAGTTTAGCTGGGCTCCCTCCCCTTCCCGGCTTCCTTTCTGATTTCGCCCTGCTTTTGGCCATTTATGGGAATGCTTCTTCTGATGTCTGTGAGATTGCAGTAGGACAAAAGAATTCAAATGGTTGCAATGGATCTAGTCGATTTGGATGCACACTATGCACAATGGTTCAACACGATAAAACCCAAAACTCACTAGCTAAACATACTCGATGGAAAGTGTTTTTACAGGAAGAGGTTCTGCGCATTAGAGATTTCATGTTTCAGCTGAGTTGCAATATGGATGCGAGAATGATGCATGCCAAAGCTATCGATTTTGCAGCATATCAACGAGTAGCATTTCAGCCGAACGTTCTAAAAGTAAAGTATTTAGAAAAGTTGGTTAGGTATTTTGCTCAAATTTCAATTGAGTCATCTAAAAAAGCTGAAGAGTTCAAACGACTATATAAAAGTGGGTACGTCGACCAACATGAAGGCGTTATAGACATCAAAAATGATAGAAGCTTGAACGCTAAAGCCAGAAGAGCATTTCTTGATATGTACATTCAAGAGGCCCAGAAACCCTTAATAAACATTTTTTCTGAAAAGCATGCTGCTTATCTTTCGTTTAGATGGAGTCTAGATGGAGTAAATGCCCTTCCCTATAGACCTTTGGTTATCTGGAATGAACTTTTGAGAGGTAATGGCTGGATTCCTTATCCTAAAAGTAATGCAGAGTACGAATCTATTCATGGAAAAATCAGCATTAACTCATCGAAATTACCTGAAGCCGTATTAATGAAAACTCTTAATGTTGACAATGACCCAGTGCGGTTTATTGATAATCATAAGTCCTTTCTTAGCTACTGGGAGCGTCCAATAGATGCGAGCGATTTGAATGAAAGCGATTTTAACTGCACCACGAAGATCCTCCCTAAAACACAGTTACCTGTAAAAGTGAGTATTGCTCATAATTTAAAGCTGGAACCAATCAGCCAGGACACTTCTCGATCTAAACATTGTGATCTCTTAGGAAGGATTTCAGTGATGGTCAATGCTGAGAGAGTTGAACTCTTTGATTTGATTTCAAGTAACTCTGATAAGGTAATCAAGTTGGAGTGTAATGGACGTAAAGCTTCTAGTGCATTTTCAGAGTACTTTAAAACTAGTCTACTTAAGGGTTATGCAAACAAAAAAGCACTAAATTGGTATAACGAAATTGATGAGCAAATTAGTAGCATTGAATTTAGTTCTATCCAAGAAGCTACGAAAGTGATTTATGCATCCTTTAGTTCTATGTTTGGCGGTGGAAAGATAAACACCAAGCTTTCTATACCCTATCTATCGCATGTTACTGATATCCAATACCAGGAAAAGGCTCGAAAAGTTAAACCTTCATTAGATTTCACAAAACGTGTAGCAAAAATTAGATCAGGTAAACTTACTAAGGGAACAACAAGACTCTCTTTCTATAATCTTGAAACAAATCCAAGACTTCACTATGCGCATGCAGATAATCATAGAGTGCTTCACCCTGACATCGATCTCTTGGGCGAAGAAGTTAAAGATGTTTTTACACCAGCACATTATATTGACCCTAATGCCGCTCTAGGCGACAAGTTAAATATTGTAGTTAATGAAAGAACTCTCAGTCAGTGGCACTTAACCCAACCTTACGAAAGAATTAAAGCTGAACATGATCTTGCACTCATTCAGAACATAAGAAGACGTAGATTGTCTCTCTCTAATAGAAAACAATCAGTACGGTCCACGCAATTAGGAGCTGTGGCACGTTCTATGGTAGAGACAGGGGCCGTTAGGATATCGTTAAAGTACTACCCGACATTCCTCGACATAGCCAAGAGAACAGAGTTACTGTCAGAACTTGGTTGTTTCGACTACCAAGACATGAATGCATCAGAACTAAAACAATTGCCTTTTATGGTTTCTATGCAAAAGCATAGGATCGATAAAGCTAAGCTATTACTTCATGTTCGGGAGCGTAGAAACGCAATAAGACACAAAATAAAGCTGCAACTGTCTAGGCCGTTGGAAGGCTGTGAGAGTAGATTAAGGAATCACTGTGATAGATTGAAGAAATACCTGGCTCGATTTGGTGAATCAACTGTCAAGCTAAACAATCCCACACTATTCTTGACCGATAATCAGCCTCAGATTCATCGAACATTAAAGTGCTGGTCTTTATTAAGCTCAGACTCGTTCAAATCGATTGAAGAGTTCTACAAAAGTTCTCTCTCTACTAACCAACTAACAGAACTGAATGCTAAGCCATCTATTAAGAAGGAAATTACACACTTTACAATCGAACAGCTAAACTCAGTTGTTTCAGTACTAGAGCAATCTATTGCGATGAACTGGGCACTTAAAGGAGTGTATTCAAATGCCATTAATAGTATTGATAGTGAAACAGTTTCAAAAATCGCTAAGGTATCTAAAGACCTATCTAACTTGAAATTTGACGATGTTTTTAAGTATAAAAGTTCAGAGGAATATCTTTGTCTAAAAACTGAATTGAGAAATCTGAATGCAGCTCTATACACGCGACTAAGTAATATCGAAACACCAGCCTCAAATGTGATTAACTTAGACAAACAAGATTTTCTAGCTTCATTTAACCCAAGCGTAGAAAACTACTTAACTCGGTTGGGAGAATATGAGTCAAACCTATCTGAGGCTCTTATCACCCTCGAGTGGTTTAAAGCTCAAATTGAAGATATAAAGAGATTTTCTCTTCGTGAAACAATATCAAAGTTTTCACTCGAACAGCGTCTATCTCTATCAACGGATTTATGTACAATGCCAGTAAATACGAATGTTACAATTTCTCCTGATCGAGTCGATAGTAATATGCATACGACAAAAGTAACTAAACGTTCTACAAGAAATGTAACGCCAAAACCCTTACTCGAATCACTATTAAATCTATAAAACAATTATGTTTACTTATGACTATAAAAACGATTTATCTCTCTTAGCTGAAGCGTTTAAACAGAGTGAAAGCACAATAAAACTGTGGCAGAAATCAAAGCCGAAACAGGCTTTCATGTTGGATAATGCATTCAACTACTGTAATGATTACGATGAACTAAAGCTATTTGTCAACAGGCTGGTGGAATTGGAAACCATAAAAGAGGTTAACGCCGAACTAGGATTGCCTAGTGCTCCAGATCGACTTGTAGATGAAGGCTTCTCTAAGTCTGCCTATTGGAAGTGGTTTAAGGAAAACAGGCACTTGTATGTTGCGATGGTTATGGGGTATTCAGAGTTTAAGGTTCAGAACCTAGTAACCAATACTAACCAGGATTTGATAGCCAAGATACTAACTAACCTAAGTAAAAAGGAGCTGGTATCGCTCTACACCTCTGACCCAGATAGTTTAATTAAGTTAATCAATACGCTTAAGTGATGTGAATTTTTGGGGTGATATACAGTGTATATTCTAATGGGACCAGTATTGATGTCACATTGTAAATATACACTGTATATTTTAAAGGGAGCTATTTGTTAAAATAGTATACAGTGTATATTACTCAGATATCCATCTGGCATAGTGTTCCAGAACTCTTGATTAACTATTAATCAACATGGTTGTTCAAAAAAAAGTATTAGAATATACAATGTATATTCTTAATCTAAAGTGTTTTAAATACTACAATTTTTCAGAATCAAGCGCGTAAGTACCCATCATAGTTGCATCAGCCGAACTGTTTTTCATACTTATGAAAACCACGGACTTACTTTTATCGAATTGGTCATTCGTGCACCCAATTAGACAACGACCCACTTTATGTGGTTTTGTTAATTTGTATATTCCAATGCCGATAGCATTGATTGCTCTAGCGAAACTCTTAGATAGTCCTGCCATAATCAACTTGTTGGCCATTTCGGACAGCTCCTGAGCATATGAATCTGTCATGTTTTCTGCCTTTATCTTTATCATTGAGCTCGAACCAAGCCACCAGTTGTTGTAAGCACCAGACTTACCTTGTGCGAGGACAATGTCTTCGATTGTGTACTCAATACCGAAAATGGTGAGTATGATACAACCACGAATGGCAAAATTGAGTTTACGTGGAATGTCATCCATATAGGTATCTGCTATTGCACCTCCTAGGCCGTTTTCTTTGGGCCAATTTACATTTGACACTAGCCAGTTAGAAACTTCATGTGACCCCTTCCTGCCAGCAAGTACAACCAATTTTGCTGGCTCCTTGTGACAAGCGTTGTAGCAACGGACTCCATCATAAGGTTGACCATGGGTGATACAATGGGATTGTTCTATGAAATTGATATTAGTTAAGCCATCGAGATTAAATTCAAATGCGTTTGAATGAATGGTAGCCACAAAATACTCCTTAGAAAAAGCTCACTTGCCGATACGAATTAATGAATACAGATAAATACTTTCGGAATAACTAATAGTTCATAAGTAAACAGAATGTAAGGTGAGCCTAAGAAAAAAGAATCTAAGTTTGAGCTCTGTTGATACAAGAATGATCTAAGCTTGTTTAGATGAATTAACAAAATAATAGTAAAATTAAGATAAGGGAGATCCATGGAAGGATTGGGTATTATTGTCTTTAACGGTATAGGGATGCTTCTGTGTTTCTCTATTGGTTCTTTCGTTGCGTACTTTGGTTATAAAATTTTCAAAAGAGGCGCCTCGTTAAAGGAAGAGGAGCAACTAATCGAATGGAACAATCTCAAGGTTTCATCAAAAGGTGGAGGAGCAATAGTTACATCATGTTCAGCAATTTGGGCAATTGTGGGCTTATATGTTAGCCCTGGCATTTCAAATACTCCAAATGGGCCGGATTATACATCAATTCATAATAAACAGAATATAGAACTTAAGGTTGCAAGTGCGTACGTTGATGACCCTGAATCTATATTGGATAACCCTGAAGAGTTAAAAAAGTATTTTTCCGAGAGTTTGTCATCAAGAGACTATGACGTTGGAATTATTCACGTGAATGGCCGAATTGGAAGGTTGGATTCAGACTCAACAAACTACTTGGTTGATAGTTCAGGAAATACGACCTTAACAGCTGAGGCAGAAGGGGAGTTTGGTAAAGTACTAGTTTTATTCAGACCAAAAGTTAATGAAAAAAATCAATTGATATTTGATGCAGATGCTTTGGTTAAGAATGTGGATATAAATCGTCTAGATAAAGTAAAGAGTTCAGACTAATAAATCTTTACTATTCAAGCTACGTTGGTCTTTGGTCATTACCCATAAATCACTGAATAACCCACAGAAACAGAAATACCCAGAATCAATATGCACTTTACGACATTACCTCTAATGGTACAATGCGACATAATTTTCAATAAAAATACTACAAAATGTTCCTAAGAATAGAAAAAATTACAGTTAAGAATCTGTTTGGTTTTTTAAACTATGACATTGAACTTCCAGAGTCCGATCATGTGGTTATTACAGGCCCCAATGGCTATGGTAAGACTATGCTTCTCAAATTGATTCATAATGCTATCTCAAATAACTACAAAGAATTATCTAAAATAAGTTTTGATACATTCGAACTGAAAACCAATCTTGGTCTTGTCCGTTACTTCAACTCAGAATCTGGTATGCAGATCGAGTCATTTCTTAATGACGCAAAAAAGATCATCATTCCTTCAACCCAAAACTTGTCTGAAGAAAAGGTATTTGATTACAGAAAAGCTTTTTCTATTCTTATCCATTCTGTACATCTGAATGACGAAACTGAAGCATATAGCATCATTACAAAGCAAAGAGCGTTTCTAGAAGATAAAATGAAGTTTGCGCTAAGTAAATTGCACAAGCTTGACCAGTTGGTTTATGACTTATTTTCATGCATTTCAATAGAATCACACGAAGTTCAAAATAACGCATTACCGTACATGCAGAAAGAGAGGATAGTTGGCCTACAAGACCTGTTAGCACCTTACACTCGTTTCGGATTGCTACCAAAGTCGAGTAAGTATCTCGAATTGAATGACTTAAACCTTGTATCAGACTACACCATTAACTTGAGTGATAAATTGGATGAAATATTCTATGAAGAATCTTTGCATGAAGACTTTGTAGGACGTTTGAGCGAGTTCTCGAAGCTAATTGAGAAGAAAAAGTTTTCATTTAAAACTATAGCAGTTAACCCGGAATACGGCTTCGCATTCTTCAATCATGTTGGTGCTAATATACCTTTAGAAAAGTTGTCTTCAGGCGAGAAGAACCAAGTATCTATTTTCTTTGATCTAATTTTCAAAGCAGAAAATGGTGCAATCATTTTGATAGACGAACCTGAGGTATCTCTACACATTTCATGGCAGAAAGACCTCCTTAATGAGTTCTCTCAAATATCAAAGTTTAATCACTACTCACAGCTTATAGTAACAACGCATTCACCGGATGTGATTGGTGATGAATGGGAAAGTTCAATTGACCTCTTTGACAAGCATGTGATTGCAAAGAGTAACTAGTTATGTCGAGTTTAAGAGATGCTACCAGAGAACGTAGCGATGAAACTAAATTTAGCGCTCTGCTTTTACAGGTCCAAACTGACCACGTAGGCAATAGGATTATATTTGTTGTTGAAGGCGACTCCGATATTACTCTGTTTAACATGGTGTTGAGAAATACAGAGTTCTTTTACTGCACTCCAGCAAGTGGAAAGGCGGATGTCATAGAAGCTGTTGATAGGCTGAGGACTCGTATTTCTAATCAAGTTTACGGTATAGTCGATGCAGACTTCGACCACGTACTAGAAAAGACTTACAACGATACATTTATGACGGACGTGCATGATGCAGAAATTATGATGCTTCATGATGAATTTATCACAGATTTTATAACTGAACATACACAAAATCATATTCTGGGTCCGATGCAGATCGATGAAGTTGGTCAGAGATTAATGAGTAATCTGATGAGCGTCTGTAATGAAATCGGTCTTGTAAAACTCGCTTGTAGGTTGCTGAATTTGAATGTGAGATTCAAAGGTATGAACTACTTTACTAGCGAAGCTGTGACGGTTAACGATTTTAATGTGTCAATAAACATTCAAATCTTAATCGAAGCTGCAATCAGAAGAAGTCCGAGAGTAGAACAAACTCATTGTATCGACATATACAATAAATACGTAGAGTTAAATCAAGCTGGTTATTGTATATATCAGACCGCGAATGGGCATGACTTTTGCCAGTTGCTGGCTCAAGTGTTTAAGCAACCATTATCATCAGATAGAAATGTAACTGTCAAAGGGGTAGAGAAGTATCTTCGAAGCAAATATACAAAGGAGAACTTTGAGCGGACTAATTTATATGAGCAAATGATTAGACTTATTGAGACCGATGCAGAGGTAGAAGAAGTAGCGTAGTTTTTAGGATATCATATTGCCTCATTTCAACAGAAGTGAGGCGTCAATAACTATAACTTTCGTTACTCACTTACTTGAACAACTTTGTTGCCGAAGTATCTTAGTACTTTAGTTGTCCTACCGTTGATGACTGGCAAATCTTCTTTGTTAATCCATCCAATTAGCTCCTGAACATTAGATTTTCCGAATTGGTTCAACTTATACTCACTATCGTATATGCAGTTTGCCATACGTGTTACAGGGTCTCCAGTGCCGTATAGTAGGTATATCAGAGTCTTTTTTACCCTCTGTTCTTCATTACTTCCCATAAAGCTCTCCTTTAATGTATTGAGGCCACCTTTGTAGAAGCGAAACCGGTCATGGAAAGAGTGCAGAACGCAAAGTGCCTCAACTATATCAATCATTGAAGCTGATATGATTGCTTCCTTTGAACCGAGGACTTTTTTTATAAGGGGATAATTATGCGGAACAATGCGATCCTCAAAATGTTCCCATTTTGTATTCATCCATTCATTAATAAGTTTTGCCGTTTTAGACCGTTGTTGTTCATCCCATCCAAGAGGTTGGTGCTTCCAAGTGTCTTGAGTGGCATAGAAGTCGCGAACAAAGCTGAAGAATGAGTCAATTTCTAATCTTAATGGTATTAAGTCACCGTTAACTTTTCTATCGAAGGTTTTGTAGATTTCTACTATTCGATTAAAAGCACTAACTGATTCTTGATATGAACGCTGGTATGTATCTTGGAAAATAGACTTCTGTGATGCTTTCTTTTTACCGCGATTGATGTTCGAGAAGTTCACATCCCCCATGGTGTCGATGACATCGTGTTCCATGTCATTTAATAGTTTATTTGCATGATAGTACTTGTTATAGATACTCCGATAGCATTTGACTGCATCTCTATTGAGCACTTTTGCGTCACGCCAGTATTCACTGAATAACTCTTGCAGTTCTATAAATCTATGATCTTCCGGGTGGATGCCAATCATAACTTCTTGATTAGAATATATGGCGGATCGAGTTAGATTCGCTGAACCCAACAAGATGGACTTATCACCAAAAATGTAAAGCTTAGGATGGAATGAGTTGGTCGTGAAGAACCTAGCTTCAACCTTATTATTGTTTAGTAATCTATCTAGTGCAGATGGTGAGGTTGGAAAACCAAGTCGCACAATGATTTTTAAATTACATCCTTTTCCAAGGACCTCATCTATAACATCAAACTCTGTGAAAAAAGCTGAAGCAATGAATAAGTCCATTCCATCTTCTATATGATCTGTGATGCCATGTTTAATGAAATCATTTTTTGAAGTTCGATTAGTATACAAGTCCATTGGTTTGCTCTCATCACTCTCTTAAAATAGTACAAGCCATTGAGGTTGATAAAAGAGTAACTTATATCAGTAAAAGGATACACTGGCCTAAAGAATTCTGTGGCTACAAGCTTATTTTCGCAAGTTTGGAGTTGATCAAGTAAAGATATTAGGGGAGGGGGAGTTGTATATTTTCTGGTTTGAAAAAAAGAACCCCCTCCTACGCAAAAGCGTAAGAGGGGGACAGAGATAAACGCTTGGGGGCAATTTAACTCCGAAGCGAATTATATACAGGTTTACAGCTTAGTTCAAAGAAAATGACACTATAAACAGTTAAATGCCCAATTTTTCAGCATGATAGATAAACGCCACACTATATGGATAATCCCCAATCTCCTAAAAGCTGATCAAGCTGCTGCTTTTGCTCATCGCTTATATTTTTAACTGTGAAACTGAACTCACCTTTCAAGGAGTCATGTTTTACGTGAACTTCAGAGCCGTTATCAAGTTTCTTCTTAAGTTTCTTTGGCTTTGTCAATGCATCTTGCCCTTGATCCTCATCATGCTCGGCATAGCTGTATGACAGAATCTTTTTTACGATTTGAGCGTTGGCGTGTTTAGCACTTAATGCTGTAAGCCTTAGGTTTTCTGTCTCTTCTAATAAAGATGAGCAAAAATTTTCAAAGCCTGATTTTTCTTTATCAGAAAGGCTAGTTATTTTCTTGTCTAATTCAATTATTGAAGGTCTTCCTAGATCAGGAACACTAGGAATGACATCTATTAGCCATTTTGGTAGCTCTGCCGCTTTTATACCAGCTGAGACTAAGTTTTTGTCATAGCCTTTCTCGGTGGCAATCTGAATATTGTTCAAACCTTGTTCTTTCTTGAGGTTCAGCCATTGCTTACCTAACTCATAGAGAGACATGGGTCTATGTGTATTACTTACTTCAGATAAAGACTGCTTACTTTCGCGTGTAATATTTTGACTTGTAGCATAGATCTTAAAACCGCGCTTACTGTAGAAACAACCGCTTCTGCGTTGAGAGCCATCAATAACTTCATAAGTGACACCCCCTTGTGAATCAGTGTGTTTTATAGCAAGACCGGGATAGAGTTGACCCTTATCAGAGATCTTGTTGGTAATATCTATAACTGACAGCCGAGACATAATTGATTGATCTCGAACATTATCCTCTGATACGAATGTTTCGGCTTCAATTTTATCAAAAGGAATTTCGACCAGTTGAAACAAGACTTCTTGGCCATCAACCGCAATTTCTAGTTCGGATACTCCTGCTTGAGCTGCCTCGTTAAGGAGTTGCTCCTCTTTCGTTGTGATTGCAACACTATCTGATGATAACTTCGAGGTACGATTACCACCTGGTGTATAAGCTTGGACATTTCTTCTATGACTTGACATGGTGCCCTCTTTATAAATCGATATCTTTTAAGTGATCTTTAAGCTCATTTGCTAAATCAATTACTGAGTCCTTAGAGTCACGTAGCTGTCGAGGGATACAAATACCTTCGCTAGAAGCGACATCTAGTACTGTTCGATAATTTTTGGCTGCGGTATCAAAAGCATTTGAGCGAATGATGTAGTTATTGAATACCATGGAACGGTACTCATCTTTGATACGATTTGATAGCTCAGTATCTCGGTCTTTCTCTTCTTCGACGTTGGTACGGGCAATTTTAATCCAACGAATACCTTCTGAACCTTCTGGCAAAGCTCGAACCTGGTTAGGTAAATTATCCAAGAATTGAGTTGTGGAGCTCCAGTCGAGAGCCTTTGGAGATACTGGTACCAACAAACCATTACAAGCGTACAGTGCACTCCAAGTAAGCGGGTTGATTTGAGGTCCTGTATCAATAAAGATTAAGTCGTATTGGTTACGAATAGGGTCGATAACTCGTTCTTTTAATCTTGGAATTAGGTTTTCTTCTCCGAGCCAATGTAAAGACGAAAATCGCTCATCCTCAGGAAACGCTGGCATGATTCGAACATTAGGTAAGAAGGTATTAAGGATTGCTTCATCAATAATATCCTCATGACTTAAACCATAATTCACGAAATTTTGATATAGAGAATCTTTACCCTCAAGATCCGCTGTCATAATGTCAACGGCAGTGAGTTGGTCCAGATCATTTTGTTTGTATTCCTTAGATTGAGCGAACAATTTAAGTGAACCCTGTGGATCTAAATCAATGATTAGAATGCGGATACGTTCAAGGTGCTGTAAACCTAATGCCTGAGCCAGGTTAATAGTCGTCATGGACTTACCTGTACCACCTTTCTGGTTCTGTACATTGATAATATGAGTACCACGATTAAAATCAGACCATTTTGGCTTACCAGCTAAATCGAGAATTTCATGAATATAGTCTGGCGAATACGCATACTTACCACGGATCATTTCAGGTGGTTGATAGCCTTGCTCCACCCAATCTTCTTCCTTTTTCTTAAACGTGTTGACAGAGTCCCAGCCACACATTTTGCTCATTTTGGTTTGTGGAACTGAGTGATTAAGAATGACCTTGCTGACTTCAAACTGTTCATCGAGTACAACCTTCGATTGCTGAAGGATGTTTGCTCGACGTTCTGACTCGGTACGACTTACGCTCTCGTTTGCTTTTTCCAAATTCTGCAAAACGGATTCAGTGACTGATGACATTGTGACTCTCCATAAAATTGACAGTCACATTGTCAATTAACAGGTGATGACTGTCAATGATAATTAATGGGTATCAATGATATGTTGAGGCTATCATTTTTATTTGAGGCTTTCATCACAGAATCCTAATGAAAAAAGTCAAATACAGTGCGAACAGAATCTATAGGTTGATTTTGTCGCTGTATATGGTCAGATATCTGAGTGTACAGAAACACAATGTATAAGCTAAGCTATTAATAAATAGAGAAAAAATAATGAGCGACATTAAAGAGCAATTGCTAGTATTTTTGAGAGAACGGACCGCGGTAGAGGCTGTTGTGTCTCCGAGTGTTTATGTAAAAAGTACTGCAATCCCACGCGAAGATAAGTTAGAAATTGTATTACATCGGCAGTCTACTCCATATAACAGTAAACATTTCATTGATGTGATGATAGAAGTACCTTTAGAAATCAACAGAAAAAATTACGAAATTATTAAGAGCTGGCCTATGTGCAAACTAAACGAATACTCAGATTCTAGTATGTTATTAGTGAAACGCGAAGACTAAAAATCTTGAGTTGTTGAGTAAAGTATGCTTAACGTATATAGTTAAGCATACTTTACAAAGATAGGTTTCTTGTTACCGTGACTAAAGACGAATACATTGAGTGCTATAAACGAAAAGGTTGGACTACAGCACACCTAGCCAATCGGTGGGGGTTTAGCAAGGTAAGAGTCTACCAAATTGCAGAGGAAGTTGAGCTAGGGCATAGTAAGAAACAAGCTCATATAGATATGCTTAACGGGCTACCCAAAGCGCCAAAATCTATTCGAAAACCCTATAAAGAAAACTAGGAGAAGCTTGTGAAAAGGCTTGAGAATGTAATGGAGAATAACAACCTAGCTTTGAGCTTTGGTCCTGCAATAGACTTCTTTGTTGACTGGGGCTTCAAGATAGCGCTTTTAATTTTTGTAGTGGTGTTTATTTCATCTCTAATCACTACTTACTTCAATGGTGCACTACATACTAATGCTCTGTCTGTATTTGGATTGACAGGTTATTTAATCGCTAGTGCTATATATCAAGGCCTGAACGATCATCATCGGGGATACTAATATAAATTTTTCATTTGGCGCTATACAAGAATTGAATCGCGTTCCGTCGCCGGAACGCTGTGAGTCAAAACAAGGTCAAACGTGATATGACATTCAAAGCCGTGCTCCGTTCGGAGACCATTTACTAAGTTGGTGCTCCTCTTTGTTTGGTTCATTTGATAGTGTTTTTGCCTGAGGTTTTTGACCAAGCAAAGCACTTCTTGATCGCTGCTTCTACGATAGATATTTCTACAAAACTACCACTTGTTTAATCCTCTTCGGTATCAAGTGGCATTAGCCATTTATTGAAAGCACCCTAAATCTAACAGTTGCCTTTTTATTTCAGCGAACTGGTCAATGTCAATTATGCTTAGTTGCAGCATTCTATTTGTAATGAATTTTGGTGTTACGTTCATCTGTAAAGCTATCTGCCTCAAACCAATATCTTGACTCAAGTAATTCATCAATTGCTCGTCACTCGAACTGTTCCAGCTATTGGTGGAACGAGGAACACTTTGAGTGATAGTAGTGTTGGTCGAGGTTGCATTTTTCGGCAATTGTTTAGGTTTAATTGATATTTGGTTCTCTGTGTTGTGGCATAAAGAACTTATGCTTTCTACTAGCCCAATTAGACCGTACTCAAAATGAATGTATGGAGTGAAAGTGATAGAAACTATAGATGCATTAGATAGTATCGACTTCGCTAAATCCATTTCGTTGCATTTGTTTTTAGGGATCAACAAATTTATCTTGCCTTCACATTTAGTCTCGATACCAATTACAAGTCCGCCTCTTTTTTCGTGCATTGCATCACTAATAACACCAGCAAAAGTACATTTGGGGCTAAACTTTGATACTCGTTTTCGCCAAGCGTCTCGGTCACGACTTTGCAGTGAAGTAATATATTGCTGACTTGTAGAGGCTGATTTTGGTCCAACAGAGATAATCCATTTAATGAGTGATGGCCAATTTGAGATTTTCATGAGCTGTACCTGAAGGATAATTACACAGTATAAATACCACATTAACACACGCGCGAGTTGAAATAAATCGAATTTATAAAGATTATGGAATATAGTAAATATGTCATTTGAGGATAAATAACAAGGTCTAAAATTATGGTTTATAGCTATATCATTACCCGAGATAGAGAGCGTATTGTAGACAACCTAATGGAACACGGTGAGTTTTCTAATGGTTCAATTAAAGGTAAAGAGTTAAGCCTTGATCATCCATTAGCAAATGAGATGGTAGATACCTTAAAACTAGTGCCTCAAGGCATGGCCAATACCTATTACACCCTTCACCATTTGAAACAGCAAGATTGGGATGTGACTCATGAAAATGGTTATGAGAACTCTCTCATTGCGAGCTTTAGTTTAAATGGAAACCTAAGTTCACTTTTAGATAAAGTCAAAAGTGGAGAGGGGTTTAAGGTAGAAACGAATACCTTCCAGGAGTTCATTGAATCGAATCAAGGTATCGATTTAATCGTAGATTTTCAAAATACGATCACTCAGTCTGATTGTTGGACACCCCAAGGAAAATTAAACAACCCATTAATATCGAACTTCACTGTGGATATGGAGCGTCTTTCAGAGTGGCCCGGCATGCTCGAAGCACTAAATAATCTAGGTATTGATTCAACAAATTTAGAAAACGCTATTAGTGAAATTGGTTTAGAGTCTGCTCTGGAGCTTTGTAAAAGACCAGAAGTACTTTTAGCTTATCAATATAGCCAGGGAAGATTTGCAGACTTGCCAAAGAAGAATCTACCCGGTGCAAGATTTATTCAGAATTTAGATTTAGTAGAAATTGCTGAAGAGTACTTGAAGTTCACTACTGCTCAAAAGCTTGAGGGCGTTGAACCAGACTTTAAACAGTTTTTGTTAGAGCAAGGGGAATCATTAAATGACAAAATTGATAGCGCCGTTAAATCACAAGTTTTATCGTTTATGAATGAGATGCAGCTCGATGACTCCAAAGAAAGTATTGAGTTACTAGACGAAACTGCAACAACACTATACAAACAATTAGATCCGCGAAACGAATTAATGGGCTTAAGGTACCACCTTGAAAAATTACTAGACGTATATACAAAAGAATCAGAAGTAGACCATGAAGCTCTATCATTACAATTAAATTTGCAGTTGGATGAGTACAGTGAGAGGGATGCTTTCAATACTTGGTTATTAAACAACATCTTAGAATGCAAGTTAGAGCCGAGTGTAGAACTAAAAAGTAAACATGAAGCTATGGCCTTCCTTGAAAACTCCAATAATGTCACTATTCCGCAGATGATGGCAGCATTAGTACATTTATCTAACCAAGACCTTAGTAAAATACAAGCGACCCTGGATGGTGAGCTTGTTGGGCCAACTAACCATACATCTGAGTATTATGCGGACCTTATTAAAAAATTTGAAGGGATAGTATCCCAGTTATCGGTGGACCAAGGTATTGATGTATCAAAAGCAAAGGAAGATGTATTCAGTAGAATAGTGGAATCTTTATCGCTAAACAAACCTGTTTCGCAAGAAGCTTTGAGCGATAGTTTATCGAATGAATTATACCAGCTAGCTGAGGCTACAAGGTTTTCGCCAATAGGTTCTGAGAAAGCTGACCCCATTCAAAAACTGACCATAAAAGATGTTCGAGCAATCATTTTACCTGAAGCAGTAACTGAGCCTGAAATTATCGATCAAATGTTGGCAATAGAGAAGCTGAGGGAGGAAGGCTTTAAAGGTAAAACTATTCTTTACAGTGAGCTCGAGCGTGATGGTAAAGCTCAAGCTGTACATTCTTTTATAAAACATAATCCTGACACGTTAAGAACAATAGGTGCTGCTCCCACTTCCCAAGTAGATCCTGAGCTGGATATCCCCAAATCAATAAAGATTCTTGAAGAGATTCAGGCTAATCACCCTTACTTAAAGATTCGTGTACATGAAACGATAGATTCAATGAACTTTCTTAGTAATGATCTGAAAAGTTACAGCTCTACACTCGCTGGGGTTGCCCACAATGGTGAAATGCATGTGAATCTACAAAGTGAACATAACGCATATGAGTCAGGACTTCGAAAGACTATTGCACATGAAGCGGTACACTTGGGATTTAAGAAGATGTTCACAAACTCCGAGTATGTGGACCTTATGGAGACTGTTTGGCAAAACATTTCCACTGAAGACAAGGCTACAATAAAACAAAACTATGGGCACCTTGATGAAAACAAGCCTCTAGATAGACGTAGCCTTGCGGAAGAATGGTTAGCTATGAAGGCTGAAAGTATTGATCTAAGAGATATTGATCGTATACAGCCAGTTATTAAGGTTTCATTGGTTAACAAGCTCCAAGGGTTTAGGGATTCTGTTCTCAAGAAATTAGGCAAGGTTACCGAGACCTCTTTAAATGTGGATGAGCTCCTGGTAAACGCGATTAAAAAGGCTGGAGAGTTCAACCAGTTCATTGATGGTAAAGTAATTGATCAAGGTTTGGTCGTTAGAAAAACAGGTTATGTTGAACATGAGCATCAGTCGTTTGACCTGTATCGTGGTTATAAAGCGAATTTAGACGCTGGTAGAAATTTATCTACAGAGGTGCAGATTGCAGCTAAACAAGACTTTATCCATAAGTACTCGAACAATGGGCACATTAAACTCTTAAATATCACTTTCGATAATAATAATGAACCCAAACTTGAAGGTAGTCAGTTAAGCCTACCGTACTCTGCAAACCCCAAGGACCTTCTTGAGATATTAAGGCAGGTTGAGGTAAGTTCGTGGACAGGTAAACCATCTTTGCATTCTAACATAAGTACTGAAATAGAAGCTGTTGACAGGGCTGAAGCAACTCCACCAGCAGTTGTTAAAGCCAAGCTTGGTAATATAGTTAATGAGTTCACTATAGATACATCTGTGAATAATGAAATTCTCAATAAGCTTTCTGGACCAGTAAAAGACAAGTGCAAACAAGTAGACGAAAAAGTTAAACAAGAGGTTGACACTGATATGAATTTAGGAATTGGATTTTAAATTGTATATGCTGTAACCTATTATAAAACAACAGGAGGCTTCCTATGGTTGCTGCAATTGCTCTTCTTCCATTACTTGGTGTTATAGCGGCTATTTTTTGGGGGTTGAATATGTACTACACACTCGTTCCTAACTGGTTAATTCCAGTAGTGTGCGTCGTGGTAGTCGCCTCAATATTCCAAATTAAGGTGACATACAAAGAACTAAATGAATCGGAAATAGATAGTTTTATTGGGCGGTTCTTGTTCTCAATACATCGAACAGTTCGACAGTATATGAGAGCGGCATTTATGCCAGTTGTACCTGATTTTAGTTTTGTAAAACAAACCCTCAATATCATGACGAAACGAAAAGATGATGAATAAGAAATTAATGTTAGCTGTAATGTTGAGCGCCTCCCTTTTCGGTTGTGCTCAAAATGATAGTCTTGATCCAGTATTTGGTTTTACTGGTGAATATGGTGCTGGTGGTACAAGAATCCCTAATAATCCAGCATACTTAGTTGATCCTGGGTTAACTACTGAAACTGAACTATTTAAGATATTCGGTGAGCCCCAACTAACCCAAAGTTTCCCATGGGGTAGAGTAGTTACTTATAGATATTGGGAAAATAAAATTGGGTTGCCGATGTATGAAGAGTATGTTGACTTTGTTTTTAACGATAGAGGTTTCCTTGATAAGGTGGCAACCTATTCTCAAAGGGGCTCTAAGCGGGTTGAAACAAATCAATCCAAAATGATAGAGAGAGAAGAAGAGTGTCCAAGTCACTACACAGTGTGCCAGTCATACGAAAACTTCAGTCATTAGAATCCTCACTTCATGCGTTTGCTCACTCCTTAGAGCAAACGTACTTTAACGTTCAGTTAAACAATCCCTCTGACATCAAACCAATTAAAGCGGTCATTAGAGCTATAACGGCGATCACTTACGATGAATACCAATCAGGACGAGAGTTAAACCAGTTACCTGGAGTGGTCTTCATTCCTGAAGATGTAGTTCCCAAATTACTAGAAGTAAATCATGCCAAAAAGGCATTTTCAGACGCTGTAAAAGAAGCTAAGGCCTCGAGTAAATGCAAAAGCAATACTGCCGCATTGAATTATGTAAGAAAATTATTAACAGAGATAGGCATGCAAAGGGTTCACTTTAAACAATGTGAACGCTTGCTGGTGGTAGAAGAGGCGCTACCTAAAAAAATAGTTTTTTATAACGAATCAAAAGGGTGGGGTAACCAAAAGAAATACTCAAAAGAAGAAGCGCTTGAGTTAGCTAAAGAAATCATTGATAACGGTTCTGATAGCTTTGACATCGTTTCTAAGAAAATTGCAGAGATTTCTGATTCGGAGTTTCTTGTGCACCGGACGCCAAGTCCAACAAGTATTAAAGCGAACATCACTAGATATGTACCAGGAGTGGGAGAGAAAAGTCATTCAAGAGTTGCTTCGTTACCAATATTTGTTGTAACTACCGATATGGATTCAGCGAGAACGGTACTCATTGGTTCTATGGTTTCGATTGAGTCTACCCCAAAGTCTAAAAGACTGGGGTCTAGTAAAGCTCGTAGTAAGTTTGAAGAGCAACCCTATATCTCAACTTTGCGTCTATATCGATATAAGCCCGAATATAGATAGAAAAATTTACAAACCAATCTATAATATATGATATTAAATTGGAGGGTTAGAGATGCACAAGCGTAGAGATAATTTGCAAAAGACGATACTCATTGTTTGGTTTCTGTGTTCTAGCATTGTACTTGGGATTCAGCTATTACCTAGCCCAATTGATAATGCAAGTGCAAGTCAGATAGAGTCAAAAGCCGGAAATCTGGAGCCAGATGACAGCCTGATCAATCTGGATACAATTCTTACCTATATGCCTACCGAAGTACCTCATTCCAGAAATAAACAGTAGCTATAAAATGATTTAATATGGTATTAAATACCATTGACAAACACTTTGCTCAACTATAATATATAACAAAACAGAGCGAGGTAGTTATGGTTACAATAGCTAGCAATAACAGCAATCCTTCACCTAAAAGCGTGGCTCTTGCTGCTGCTTTAGGGCAAATTGAAAAACAATTTGGCAAGGGTGCTGTGCAAAGCCTTGGGGGCGAAGCAACAACTAACAATCTTGACATCGTATCTACAGGCTCACCTAAGCTTGATAAAGCTTTAGGAGTGGGCGGGTTAGCGCGAGGTCGTATTCATGAAATTTTTGGCCCGGAGAGCTCCGGAAAGTCGACATTGGCATTGGAAGTCATTGCTGAAGCACAAAAGAAAGAAAGTATTTGTGCCTTCATTGATGTTGAGCATGCGCTTGATCCTGGATATGCCAAATTAATTGGCGTTAATAGCGAAGAATTGTATGTTTCGCAGCCCAATAGTGCGGAGGAAGCTCTGTCTATTGCAGAAACTCTTGCTCTATCGGGAGCAGTAGACATTATTGTTATCGATAGTGTCGCAGCAATGTGTCCTAAAATGGAGTTAGAAGGAGAGATGGGGGCAGCTAGTATGGGCCTTCATTCGAGGTTAATGTCGCAAGCATGCCGGAAGCTAACAGGTATTCTAAAGAAAACGAATACCATGGCTATTTTCATAAACCAAATTCGTTTTAAAATTGGTGGTTTTGGAAACCCTGAGACAACAACAGGTGGAAATGCTTTAAAGTTCTACGCTACAACGCGAATTGATATTCGCAGAACGGGGAGCTATAAAGTCACCGATTGTACAATGGGTAATGAAACCAGGATTAAGGTTGTCAAAAACAAACTTGCCCCTCCATTTAAACAAGCTGAAACCAAAATATTGTTTGGTAAGGGTTTCGATTACTACGGTGAAGTTCTTGATTTAGGCTTAGATGCTCGAATTATAGACAAACGTGGTACTTGGTACCTTTACAAAAACCTTAAGCTTGGGCAGGGCAGATTGTCAGCGACAGAGGCCTTAGAAAACGACAAAGTCCTTCTTGAAGAGATATTATCTCGGATTAATTAGATTAAGGTATGTTGCGGGAAAACCGCAACATAAAGGCATAATGTTATTTAGTGACTTTCAGAAAAATCTAGACAAATTACCTTTTGATGAATTGCAATCACGGAGAAAGGGGCAGTCTGTACGCTCATTAGCTTATTTTCTTGGCTCAAATGAAGTCGCGATTCAAAAGTACAAAAATAATCCCGACGAACCTGTAAAGGAATCGCATATTCGATGCGTTGATTTTCTTTTGAAAATGCCAAAAGAGCAACAGATCCACATTCTATCTCAGAGTGTAAACAATCCTATCTTAAGCGTTACAGAGTCACAGCGCTGTAAAGTGAAGCATTATGATGCTCTGGAGAGTCGTCTCCTGAAGCTGGGTATGTCGAAGTTAGGGGTGTATTCATTATTGGGTACTCGTAATAGCGTTGTGGATAACGCACGAAAAAAAGGCGCCATGTCAAAAGGCTTGGCAGCGATCGTTGGGTTAACGAGTCGATTTAGTAATGATGAGCTCTTGGAACTAGCTGTCGAATACGAGACATCTGAGCGAAAATTGCCCGCTTTGAAAGAAAAGCTTATGAAAAAGCATTCTAAGTCCTCAACTTAACGACAAAAGTTGAACTGCAAGCTCAAAACGTGAATCTGGATAAGGATAATCTGAGAGCAATCAATAAACTAGCGAAATCGCTGGTTTATTTAGAAAACTAATCTATGTCATTTACGTATAAAAAAAAGGATTTGAAGTGAAAAACTACTTAGCACTCTCGATTTTAGTAGTCCTATCTGGCTGTGGTGGTGGCGGAGAAGGTGGTGGCACCAATAGCAGTAGTGGCGATAAGTCACTTGTACTTACTGTAACAGATCCAACTCAATCACTAGTGGAGAATGGGGAGTCAATAACCGTCCAATTAGAAACAAACTCAAAATCAGATAACTACACTCTTACTGTAAGAGATCCACAGTCGGTTCTCAATCAAATTCCTCTAAGTGAATATGAAAAAAATATTCATTGGTCTGTAAATAAATCGAATTTAATTCTTTCAGCAGATGAATTACTTAAGTCTTCAGGTGATTTGAGCCTCACACTGACACTTGAAGATGGCAGCGAGCAAATATCTACGAACTTTAGCCTTGATATTGTTAACACAAGTCTTAATGAGCGTCTTGAAGTCGCTTCAACGTACATCGATAACAGTGAAGAGATTAAGCAGTTTTCGGAGCTACAATCACTCCAACATGCTTATGAAAAGGTTTTTTTATTGATGGGTCATGGTCAGCTCCCATTTACACCCGAATTTGATGAGCAGGTATACCTGGACAAACTAAACGACATCAAGTTGGCAGTAAGCAAGGTGCATAATGGTGGTATAGAGACTCTACTTGTTAATCCATTATCAAGTTTTGAATCTGAACTAAACGCAAGCGCTAAACAATACATAGATCATCTGAACAAGATTGCCGCAAAAGAGAATAGCCTGAGTGTACTCCCAGCAGTGGATTTCAATGCCTCTTCGACAGGCTATTCATTCTTTAAAGGTAATGTGAACTACGGTCAGTTTACTGAACTGTCAGTTTTCAAGTTCAACCCTGAATTTCAGTTTGTTGAAAATTTAACTGACCCTACTTACGGCAATTGCAGCATTTAAGGACAAATAGAATGAACAAAATCACCCTATCTCTACTAATTAGCGCTGCAGTTTTTAACGGTTATGCTCATGCGAACATTGCAGAACCTATCTTATTTAAAGGAGTCGATCCTTTAGCGATGTCAGACTCAACTGGTTACCACCAGTCACAGTTAAATACCTATTGGGCAGACCAAGACTTACTTAAAGGGGCGAATAGTATTTCTAAGGCCAGAGATACTGCAAAAACCAATAACGTGACACGTGTGGGTGTTATAGATGGAGGCTTTTTAAATACTCCAGAGCTTCCTTTTGTTGATGGATATAGTTTTATCGGAACTGAAGGTTACACAGCAAATTTTGACACACCGATATCTGACCGTGGTGAACACTGCGATATAGGTCATGGCAATATGGTTGCATCACTAATTGGTGCCAACCCTCAAGGGGATGGCGTAAAAGGTGTAGCTGATGTTGAATTGGTTGCAGCTCGAGCACTGAAATGTAGTGAAGCAAAAGTTGAAGACTTAACTGCTGCAATCAAGTGGCTGAGTGGACAAGAGGTTCCTGGTGTACCGCTAATTTCAGAGCCAGTTGATGTTATAAATATGTCGTTAACGTTGCGGAACACAATGTGTGGTGGTGACGTTCAAGACGCGATTCGAGTAGCGCAAGATAAGGGGATTACTTTTGTGGCAGCGCAAGGGAATCGAGGCGTTAATTATGAAACAGGGTTACCAAAAGATTGTCCCGGTGTGATCGGAGTAGGCTCAAACCAATTAGATGGATATAAGTCTGGGTTTTCTAACTTTGATGTTAACGTAGACATTGTTGCTTATGGTGACCGCCTCTCATTGCCGACAATCGTTGATTCGAATAATGATGGAGCTTTGGACTACACCGAAACGGCTGGAACGAGTCTTTCGACACCTCTAGTAACGGGCACAATTGCACTAATGCTCAACGAAAGTCCCGATTTAACTCCTACAGAAATCATTACCATTCTTAAACAATCGACAGGCAAACCAATGGTCGGTGAAGCGGGAAGTGGTTTTCTTAATTATTCTTGTGACAATGGATATTGCGGCTATGGTGTTTTGAATGCATATGAGGCAATGCTTCAAATGAGAAAGTTGTCAGAGGAAGGGGTAGCGTTAAAAAGTCCACTAGCTGGTGAGTGTGATGTAGAGTTTTACTTAGATACTCTCGGTGGTTCTATTGATGTTTGTTCAATGGGGGAGTTTAAGTTAAATGATCATGTCACTAGCGATAACACCAAAATAGAAGTTTATAAAGTTTCAAGCCTTGATTCATTAGATGTGGCAGGTGCTGAATTAGTTACAGACACTACAAATGGAAAACTTATGCTTCCAAATGTGGGTAATGAGCTCTTTGCCTACCGTATGTGTGAAAAGAACTTCGTTGATGAGTACCATTGCTTTAGCGATGAATTAACGCCACTAACGGTTTCTAATCTCGAAAAACCTCACCAATGTAATCTCTAGAAACTGAAATCTAACTAATTGATAAACCCTGGATATTTTCCGGGGTTTATTATATATGATAGTTGACTGCTTTTTGTTTTGCTGTCACAATATACCATATTAAAACGGCTTTGGGGGCAGAATGAAACCAACGTTAGAACAACAAAACGTCATATACAAACCTGTTAGGCTTGCTGTGATCAAAGCGCTTGCAGGAACTGGTAAAACTACATTATTTAGATTGTTCGCGAATGCATATCCAGAGCTAAGAATGCTCTATATTACTTATAATCGTCCGATCGCAGATGCCGCTAATTTACCTCCCAATTGTCTATCACTCACTGGCCATCAGTTAGCATATCAATTCGTAGGAAAATACTACCGCCACAAGTTTGCAGAAAACCTCAGCATGGGGCTGATTAGAAAGCACCTCAGGTGCGACTGGTCCATCGCAAACGGGACTATGGTTACTTTAGAAAACTATTTTTGTAGTGAAGACCAAGAAATAGAAAAAAAACACGCTCCATACAACCCCAAAAATAAAAAATCATTGGATATTCAAGAGCAGCTAGTTTCTAGTGCCAAGCAAATCTGGAATGAAATGCAGTTATTGGAAAGTCCGGTTCCCATGACGCACGATGGTTACCTAAAAGGTTTCTCTATTGCCCAAGTAGATTTGAGCGAGCATTTTGATGTGCTACTTGTAGATGAGGGGCAAGACCTTAACCCTGCAGTGAGAGCTTTTATGAAAGCTCAAACTAATATGAGAGTCTATGTATGTGGCGATGAGTCGCAACAAATTTATCGTTATCGCGGTGCCGAAGATGCACTGAAAGTTCAAGAAAATAGTGGAGCCGAAGTTTTCTCATTAACCCAGTCATTTCGCTTCAATGAACAGGTTGCTACATATGCCAATGCCTTTCTGAACCAACTTGGTGTTCATGAACGGCTTAAGGGGACCGATAATGGCATTATCGAGTCTGTTTTAACTTCAGAAAACGATTTAGATGAAAATCTCCAGATAGCCTATATCAACCGTACGATCGTATTAACGATTGAAGTCGCGATAGAAGCTGACGAACGTGGCAAGAGCATTTACTGGACTGGAGGTTTTAATAACTATCCATTTAACGAGCTCTTTGATTTACTCTACTTGAAGCTAGAGCAGTACGATAAAATACGCTCACGTGACTTTAAGCGTGATTTTACTACATTCGAAGATTTCGTAGAAGTTGCAAAAAAAACGAAAAACATCGATATGGCTAGAATCCTCAGACTTGTCTCTAAATATGATACTGGTTTGTTTGATATTTATGAGAACTTGAAGCGTTCTAAAGTGGATAATATTGAGGCTGCTGAAGTTGTCGTAGGAACTTGCCACAGAACGAAAGGCCTAGAGTTTGACCAGGTGGTGCTAGGGGATGATTTTTGTGACCAATTGAAATTAATCGAGCGTACAGAAGACGAAATTCGAGATGAGTTGAATCTAATGTATGTCGCCATCACAAGAGCCAAGTTACGATTCGTAGAATCCCATCCGTTTCATTCTGTACAACGTTGCTCACAAAACATTTTTGAACTGGCAAGAGAGTTTCAAAAGAACAAAAGAAGTAGCTCAGGCCGTTTTAAAAAGAGACGCCAATCATAATTCTATCGAGATGAGTAAATTAGGAGAAGTAAGTAAATGGCACTATTTGACAGAGAAACGAGAGAGTTGATAGAAAAGTTGATCAATCAGGTTGATGTTGATCTTCGAACCGATTTTAGTATAGGTATCATTTCTAGTGAAAATGAATATACATCTGTCCTAACTGCAGAAATTCGTAATAGGATTAATGCTAGGCTACCGTTAAAATCAGCTGCATTTTCACAGAAGTTGAAATCAAATGAAGAGCAAGCATGGGGCGTTGATGCTTGTGTTTTATTGATTGATTATGACAAGGGAGTCGGGAAACTATGTTTGTTTGAAGCAAAAAGTGATCGGCCAAATTGGGACTATCTGAAACCTAATTATCAACCACCTATCTCTCACTTTTCATCTCAGATAGCCCGTCAGGTAGCACCTAACAAACAAGGATTTGTTGTATGGGAGCAGTTTTATTCCAGCAAACCAAATGGTACACCTATAGGTGACCGAAATCCTAAGGGGTCTACCTGTATTCTCCATCATCTTGCATTCTACCATAATGGTACACCTCCTAATCCGAAAGTTTGGACTGATAATGATATTGATACCCTTGCTCGTGAGTGGCAAAAGGTATCCACAATGGGGGGCCTAGTAAATACGGTTTGCAAATGCAAATTGGGCAAAAGTTTCGATGTTAGTAAACTAGAAGAATTACTCAGTGAACGTATACCTGTGAGGCATATTTTGTTTTTAGAAGGGGGCCGGGCTGTCACAGAAAAAGATAGCTATCATTCTATTGCAAAACAATATCAGGAAAGGTTCCCAGACTATAAAGAGAGCACTGGTAGGCAGTAAGTGCTGATTTATTACTTGGTTTTTTTATCTTAGGTGATTGCTATAACAAGAGCATAATGATTGAAATTCCCTCAATTAGTTAAGTAGACTCGCAAAGTGTAATTCGAACTTTTCCAAATTAGTCAGTTGGTCTTCTCACTTAATGACCAACTGACTAAAAAATAATATGGACTGGATGGCATAGCTTTTGGGGTGCGTTCAGCGTTAGACCTGATTACCTAAGCTTACTGAGCCCGGCACCTAAATGAGAGCCTACTTGTCTTAACTTTTCCTCTTGTTCATGTACCGTGATTTCCAACAACTCACGTTCATTTTCAAGCATGTTGATTCTGTCTTGGCAGTCTTCTACAGCATCGTCATACCCATAGCCGTACATCCTTGCCCCAGTCACTCTGATTAAACCGACTAGCTTTTCTTGTTCGTCGATGTACTTCTCATACTCAGTACTTTGATTATTTACTAAACCCATATTCCCTCCGCTTCATTTCTCTTAGCCTTGTTCGCCCTTGCTCATCGCCAAAAGCCATATCAAACAACTCTCTGGGCGCGAGCTCTTGTACAGTAACTTGTGGTTCTTGACCTGTCTCAAGTTTAGACGTTCGCTTTCCCTTAAAGGGGAGCACATTTGATTTCATTAGTTCTCCTTAAATTGCAATGATTTACCTTGAATGAATGAAACCAATTTATCTTATGGAAAAGCCGTGGACAGTAGCACAAACGCATTAATTCTTGACCTTGACAATTCGTTGAGATTATGGGTGTGAAATGTGTCTGTGATATACATAGATTCCATTAAACAGAACATATTGAATATAAAGAATTAATTTCCAGTTTGGTGTTAGAAAAGTCATAACCTAACGGATCAGTAACTCGATAGGAGTCATTGAAAAAAAAGGTAAATTAGATTAGGTTTGAACTTGTTTTTTTGTTGGAAGTGTAGGTTGTGTCTAGAGAGCTAATTGCCGGATTTAAAAGAAGTTCAGAAAGCAGTTGTTGTGACTTTATTTGCCAAGAGGCTTACAGAGAAGCAATATGCGAGCTTTATCCTGAAGATGTAGCAATTTATAAACAAGCATACGGTCTTCTTCTGGATGCATCTAAAACATGTTTAGAAAGGGTTGAGCTTGAAACTGCATTCTCAGTAAGTGACATAGAACCAGACAAGATCATCGATGGTCCTTTTCATGCATTTGTGTTTAGCGACTATTATTTTGATCTAAACCATTCCGATCGATTTTGGGTTAAAGATATCACTCTGTGTTTACAGCATGAAGTAGAAAGGGCATTAGAGGCTGAGAATTGGGAGGGTGAGAATTTAGAGCAAGAGCTGCAAACAATATCACCTGATTTGGTTAGCATTGCTCAGATGATTGATGAGCAATTTGTCACCGCATTGTCTCCTATTCGAGAATATAAAAACACCTTTTATCACAGGTATTCGCCAACACTTTTCTTTAGTATTTATGATTATAGAGAAGCCTTGCACTACTTCCACCTCCCTTTTGAGAAAAAGAGTGAAGGGCTTTGTTTTTACAGTGCGCCATATACGCTTCATCAGTTCTATCGTGAGTCTTTTGGTTTGGATAACTCTACCAGAAAAAAACTGGTTCCAAAGGAAGCTTTATCTCGGACGTTAGCAAATGAGGAAAGACAATTTACAGTTGAAGAAGAGCACCTCTCTGCTTGGATGGCTCTTGAGTTTTGCGGTTCATCAGACAAAGTGGAACTTATTGATTGGGTCAATATGAGTGTTGATGTTTCTAGGCCTCTTTCCGACAATGAGATAAAGTGGGTAACGGCATGGTTTAAACAATCCCTATATGCCTCTCAAGCAAATAATATCCGAGCTGAAATACAATGCGCTACTTCAATAGAAGAGATTATTAATCTAAACAAGCTGCTAGAATCTATCGGGGGCAGGAAAATAGATGAAACAATAAGTTTGTATCAGTCCAACAACCTTAATTCTCCTCCACGCAGTAAGATTAAAAACTACCTTTGTGGAATGATTTTACACCAAGACCGTTCAATCAACCCTAAAAAACTAACCTACACGGAGTTGGAACAAAACCTCGCTGCTGAACTTTCTGACCTAGGGTATGGCATTGGCTTTTCCGATGAGAGCATTCGTCGCGGATTTAAACTGTATAAAGAAATGATTGAAAAGCAGAAAAAGCGTTACCTTAATGCTTAAACTCGTAATAGGGCAGAAGCAATATAGAACAACCTGTCAGATTTTATCACCCTCAGGAGACCAAACTGACAGATTGCATTCTCACTAATTCACACAACCCAATACATTCAGATACACTTAACCTCAAGTAGCTCATTAAAATCGCTGAAATAATTCTCCAGCTCTAGCAACTTTACATTCCCTGGTCGCTCTGAGTACCGCTTTGTACGTGCTCCAAATTCTATTGTTCCTTTCCCAAAGCGCGTATTAATGCAGTCGATTGCTTTGCTTAATTTATGGTTATTAACATCATGTTCAAATAGATCTGCTTGCTTGTGCTCTGCGTCGATTAAACTAGTAAGGCCAACTCCAACTTTATAAATGCGCGTTTTTGTCGGTTGAGTAGGAATAAGGTCACCCTGAATAGCTCTCAACGTCTTTAGACCTACAGAGGTATCGCATACACCGTAACTTAAGTGTATGCTCCGGCTAGCCTTAAACTGCTCCTGAGGATCGTCATGTATGGATGTGGACACAAATGCTGTTATAGCCAGGGCTTCTGATTTTTGCGCTCGTAACTTAAAAAATGCTTCTGCAAGGTGAAGAGATAATTCCGACATTATGGACTCCCTTGATTGTAAGCGGTCCCGGTATGAGCTGGTGGACCAAATTTGTTGCTTCTTAGGTCGTGTGTCGTTCCAATTGTAGACAGGTGTGCCATTTAACTCATGGACCGTGTTGGCGACGGAAATCGAAAAGGCTTTTTGCATTTTTTTAGGATCTTGGCGAGCTAAATCTAACGCGCTATAAATGCCCATATGAGAAAAGTGTTTAGATAGCTTCCTGCCTACGTTCCAAACCTCTGAAACAGGTACCTTTTCTAATGTCTGAATCAAATTGTCTTTACTAATGACAAATACACCGTTACTACCCTGAAGTTTTTTGGCTGCAAACGAAGCCAGTTTTGAAAGAGTTAAACTAGGACCAATCCCGACTCCTGTAGGAACCCCCGTTGTTTTCCAAATGTGTTCACGCCAACGCCAAGCTTCGCTTTCCAGGTCAATGCCATTCTTCAGTAGCTCCGTAGTCTCCACCCAAGATTCATCGACGCTGTAATGAAAAATGGGTAGCCCCTCGGAAACATCTATAAGTGATTGCTTAAAGTTCCTAGATATCTGCCCTAAGGTATTAAAATTACACTTAAATATTGCGCCATGATGCATGGCAACTTTAGAGTCGATTTCCCAAATAGGAGAGAACTTGGGTATCCCAAATTCCTTTATATTTGCTCCGGCAATACTAATACCTTGGCCTGCTGACACGAGTACTGGTTTCCCTTTTAAACCAGGATGAAATTGAGCACTACTGTGCGCATAAAATCCCGTTCCGTCTATTAGTGCGAATGATTTAACGGCCACGAAGTTCTCTCCGGTAAATTCGGATAGCCATAGAGACACAGCCGTAAATGCGAATTTCGTCACTTGATGATAGATAAACAGATCTGAACTTTGGGTTGTCGCTGTATGCTTTTTTCAGTCTTTTGTTCAACCTCTTACATACCAATTCACCATTTAAAGCCATGATAACGGGATGATCTTCTTTAAATGAGAGGCTGCGGTTAAGGAGTAGCAAATCTCCGTTATCAATGATTGGTAACATAGACTTACCGTTTGCACGCATCAATACACATGTATGTTGTTGCTCAGGAGGTATTAATAACTCATGAAGGTCGAACTCTTTCAATGAGTTATGTATAGGTATCGAATGGCCTTTTCTGTACCAATGAAAACGAGCAGATACAACGCCTTGAACTACAATATCTTCTTGCTTTTGTATCTCTTGAAATGACACAAGAGCGTTTTCGCCAAGGTATTCAACCAAAATACAGTCGTTTGCTTCAGGTTGTAGGCTTGAGTCAACAAGCAGGTAATCGCCATCTGAAATACCGAAGTAAGGTACATCTTGATGAGCAACAGTTAATTTGGTTGCGCTAGGATGATGAACTAGCTGTTTTGACAATGACAGGGATTTACGGACACTCCCGCTTGTTGGGTCTTCAAAGCCTGTTATGCCGCAATTTATTGACTGATCAAATATTTGTAAAACACCCATTTTAAAAACACGTCTGACTGCTGTATGTATATACAGTAATTATATATCCAGCTATGTACTGGTGCAATGTAAGGAAGAGCATGAGCTATTGGGATGGTTAGATGGCCTGGTGCACATCTGTGAACCATAGGTTTTTGAGTATACGATTCATGAGCAAGGAGAGACACTGTAATTGCACTATAGATTCGAGTAGTAAGGTATAAGCCCGGTGGTATGGTAAGGTTTTGTAGCACCATAATGCAGCGTTAAAAGAGAAAATGGAGGCTTCATTGAGCGTAAAAAAAGACAATCACTTTTTACCTGAGATGTATCTAAAAAATTGGTGCAACGAGCAGGGTAAGGTATTCCACTATAGGAAAGTTGTTCAACACGAGAATGTGCCATTATGGAAGGACTACTATCCATCAGCGATCGGTTACCATACACATTAAAGCAACTCAGTGGTCTGAGATGAATAGTATCGATATCATAAATTACATACCAATTTGGGAACTATTCTTTAAAAGCTTTCTACTTGAGTTCAAGTTGATGTGATTTAGGTTTCAATGTGAACATTTAACTAGCCATAATGGCTTTTCTGGCAGTTAAAGCGTAAATCGGCATTGTTGATAATGATAACGTATTGAAAATATTGATATAATCATATTTTTATAGTGTAAGTATGATCCTATGAGATATGAATCTGCCCCTGTTACCCCAGAAGAAAGACGAGAAACCACAAAAGAGCTCTTCGCTCGTCAGCAACGAGAGCGTAGAGCTGAATTAACTCCTTCAGCAAGCGATGAAAAAAGATGGGCAGAAAATCGTGAGAGGGTTCTTAGAGATAGAGAAAAAGCAGGGTTAGGACCTACTTCTCTAGGATTGAATGCTCCTCAGCTTCTCAGTGACTCAATAGGATTACAGTGTTCACTTGGGGATGAAATGGCTAAAAACCACCAGCATGTGTTAATTACAGATTTAGAGGATGCACATAAAATATTACATAACGTTTGGCTGGAGTCTGGTAAGGATGTCGCTGCTATCGCCTTGAGCATTAACACCGCTAAGTCTTGGTTCAATCACACAGAGCCTATGTTTAATGCGATATCAATTGCTAAACAGTTTGGCGATCTAGGCGTTAAAGCTGATTTGGTAGAAAGTCGAGGTAAATTATTTGTCGCATTTTCAGGGACAAACGAGAATGGCAAAGTGCTACGGCATGCGTTTGTCAATGGTACTCGGCTTAATATGAATGGTAAGAAGTACCCTCTAAATTCATTTAAGTCGGTGCAAGCAGGCTTTAGTCCTCAATCTAGAACTGCAAACTTCAAGGGTGCGGGTGCCTTAACCTTTGTGGTGTCCGCTAGTCTAGCCACCAGCGACTTAGTTTTTAAAGACGACTATCACTTAGTGGATTGGTTTGGCAATGTAGGTGCCGATATGTTCAAATTCATGTTGCAAACAGCAGCTGGTGAAGTTCTGTTATTTGCTACGGCAGCTCTGGGAGCTCCCGTAATGGTTGGTGCGCTATTTGTTACAGCAACATATGTCTTAATTGAGGTTGTTTGGGGTGAATACAAAGTTTCTAATCAAGTCGTAAGGATGCTTGAGAATGTCACATAAAACAAGATTACGTTTGGCTGGTATCTTTGTTCTTTTGTTTGGGATAATTTGTTGGGGCTATCCATCTTATGTAGTCTATAGAGACTATCTTGAACTATTGAATAAAGCTGACACTGTTCAGCTATCCGTTCTAACTCTGTGGGTGCCGATTGGATTATTAGGGGCGTTAGGTTGTATTTTTTTTATGGCCCCAAAAGCTATGTTGTGCGGAAAAAAAATTAATGAAGTTTACTCTCAAAGCGCAATGCAGCTAGCTAATAAAATCTGTGTTTATTTTGCCTTGGCTGGTGTAGCCTTTGCCGCTGGCTGGACGTATCACTCAATTGACCTCTTACAAAAGTATGGGTATGTATACAGTCGAGATTTAACCAATATCACTCCTACGGGAATACATTTGAAATACGTTAGAGCAACTCATTGACCAAGAACGTCTCTAATCCTCACTAAGAACTCTTCTAACAAGCGTAAGCTTACTACTTACGCTTGGTCTAATTCCTTCCGAGAGCTCCTCAACCTAATCGGCTATCTAGAGCATAGACACGAAACTATGAACCTCTTAGTTGACTGTGGTTGAGTATCGCGCTCATTATGCATAGAAACGAGTACAATTTGGTAACCTTAAGCTTTAAAAAATTGTTTACTAGGAGTGGTACAACATGGATAAAGAACTATCTGGGGTAGAGAAGCTTCGTGATGGGGCCAATTATCTTCGCAAAGTTATCGGTATCAGTACTGAATTTCTTAGCTCAATACAGAAAAGAATGGGGTCTCCCAAAACTCTCTTGGATACTTTTGTAAGAGTATACTTTTCTACCTTTGGTTGTATTTTGATCGGGGTGTATTTCGTGATGATGATATTAAAGCCATGGTTTGATGGTGGTGGAAATTGGTCATATGTCCAAGAAGTTTGGTCTCATTGGCAAACTCTGAATGCAGCAATGATTGCTTTTACAGCAAGCTTATTGGCGGTTTATGCAGCTAAATATCACGAAGAACAGAATCGAGAGAGCCAACTTTTAGCAGCAAGAGCATTGTTACCTCAAACTCTGTCTGACTTAACTAAATACACAACTGAGATGGCTAGCTTCTACACCGAATCAATTGAATTTTGGAAAGGTATGCCGAAAAGAACAGGTAAGAAGCCTGTACCACCGAAACTAGATTTGGCCAATACAACAGCCATATTCACAAAATGCATGGAAAACGCAGACATAGATGTTGTTCTGGTAATGGCAAAAATACTAAGTAAGACTCAGTACTTATCCGCTAGAGTAGAAAATGAATATGAGAATAAGCAGTCGAGCCGTAGGCCTAGTTGGAGAGAAGATGCGGAATATCAACTAGTTGAGCTGGGAGTATTACAAGCTAAGGTAAATAGAATGTTTGATTATGGTAGATATTTGCAAAGTAAACTTGACCTCTCCGAATTTAAAAGTGATGAAATAGCCCAAGGTCTTTTAAACTTAAAGATTTCTCGAGCCCAATACCCAAATGTGTATAAGAAGTTAGAGCACACGGACTTAACATTTTTGTCTAAATAATGTACACACCTTAAGAAGTGTGTACATACAAATGGATTAGTCTCTAAAAAACTCGACTAGATACATTAACCCTTTGATACATATGTGTGGATTGAGTTTGAATACCGAGACCATTGCTTTCCATACTCTCATAATCAGATAGATAAACCTTTGTGGGTACATATTAATCACCATTAACTATTGAACAAGAAAATTGCCAAATAGGCTACTGGTGATCTATAGTCTCGTGTGTCAGGTGTCGAGAATGATACCCAGCAGCCATAATGAGTAGTTGCAGCTACTCGATTTGGCTTCTCTCTTAAACCCTGCCTATGGTGGGGTTTAAGTGATTTTGAGCTCCAGTTTAATATCACGAAAGAAACTAAGCACAGCTACTATTTGCTTCCATGCACTGAACTACTTGAGCTCACGGGTATCAAGATAGTGCGATAAAAAAAGTTTATCAAGGTGCAGTTCGAGGATCATTTGTGGATAAATAGCAAAATTCAAAATATCAGTCAGTGAACACTAACTAACTGAATAAGACCCTGTCTATAAGTCCAAATTACGGTTTGTTAATTCGATTTAGAAATAACCGCACCTAAAAATATTTATCTTGACAATTAAGAAACCACCCAAAATATAGTTGTGCCGTATTAACTACCTTCAGATGGGGGGCTTACTCTCTTAAACATAAAAGGATAAGGTGTGAACGCATCCCCTTTTCCTACATTTGGTCCACTCACTTCCCAAACCCCTTCGAACTCACTCGGTTCCTCGACCTTTAGGTAGTTATTCGGGTTTTGTTCCACATCATCTTTTGAACGTTGTGAAGGTGTTGGGAGGAAGTGAGCAAGCTTGCGATTTTCAATCTTAGGCGGGTTCAGAATAAACAGGCTACCGCTCTCATCTAAGTAACCTTCCACGTTCCCAATGTTTGTTTTTAATATCGTAGTCACCTTGTGCATAGATCTTCCTAGTTAGTTGATTTGCCAATACTGATAATGTCCTCCAGCATTTAACACCATTAACTCTAAATCTTCTATCCTTGGATATCTTCTTTAAATTCCCATCTCGGTGAGAATCGGAACTCTACCGACCAGCAATCTGAGGAGATAATGAAAGCTTTCCATACAGCTAAAGGGTATTGGCCTGATGCTCGGAAATTATTCGTGAGGTTATTTCTGACGAAACGGATCAATCTATCAATCTGGTCTTCGCTTGCTGTGTCGAAGCTAAGCGTAATAGAGAGATTGTCATAGTTAGGTATGTCGGCAGAACCTCTAAAGTCTAAATTAAGCTCGTCTACAAGTAACTTTAGTTCGGTTAAGAAGCTTTCGAACTTTTCCTGGTTGGTCTCCGCAAAGACTGACTTGGCGAACGCAGAGATATTAGTGTGATTGTCCACTAATAAATCTTCCCCATTAGCATGGAGAAACCCTCTTATCATCGGGACTAAATCATCCGGTGCTAAAACTTTTTGGTCATTATAAAAGTCAGAAGTTAGGAACGCCTGTTTATACTTTTCGAGAATATTATACCTTTTGAGAATATCATTCATCATATCTACTTGAACCCCTTATTTTGATGCTGTAGCAATCATTGCTTTCATACGGCTAAGTATGTTTTTTGCTCTTTCGTCATTTTCTAATTCACTAGCAGGAACCCTAACGTTTAGCTTTTTAGCCAGCTCGTTAATAGCAGCAATAGTCTTTTTACTTGGTTTCTTAATACGTTTTGCCTCTTCTACATATTTAGATAGTAATTTGGCGTTACTAATCGCTTGAGAAGGAATTTTCAGGCCAGTCTTCGATTCCAACTGTTTTGCGTAATCAAGAAACTTTTTAGATGGAGTACTTGGGACATCATCTTCGTGAACTTTTATAAATTCTAGAGCTTTACCAAAGTCAGTCATTTTAAGCGCTGGCGGCTGGATCTTTTTGAAAGAGCATATTTGTGAAATCTTTCTTCGCATAGCGTCAGTTACCAACCAAGGGTGCTCTCGTAGCCATTGCCTCGCTTTAGCCTCACTTGCTAAGGCCTGTCTGGGCATTGGTAGTCCGAGCCCTTTACAACGCTTCTGAAGTTTATCTTTGGTTTGGTTTGAAAGTGGCATGTTAGGATTCACACCGTCTCTTGGTGTTTTATCAAACAGGTTTTTATTCAGGAAACCTATTAGCTTTTCAGTATTTTCAATTTGAGTGTTTATAAATTCCAGAGACGCTGCTTCTGCTTCTCGTTGAGGGAGTTTACTCATGTCAGAAAGTTTGAGTTCCCATTTGGCAGTAGTACCAGGGCTTTTATATGAATCAGGTAGTGCCTTATACAATTCAATCCCTTTTGGGGTGATATCAATCGAAGGGTTTTTACCCTTGCTAGTATACGCTACGAACTCACGCATTAAGATAGTTGCGATTTGAGTTGGCCTAGTAGCTGGTGTCCCAATGCCTTTTGATTCTTTGAGTGAATTCCTAAGAATAGGATTAGGCTCGAATTTTGCCGCATGGTACATCGCAAAAAGTAGTGAGGCCTCAGTGAAGAGAGGGGGCTTAGTTGTAGTAGACTCCTTTAGCTCAACATCTGGAATTGAAACATTGCTTTTGTCTAAATCGTTTAAGCTGATAGTTTGGACGGTCTCTTTACCTTTAAAGTAATGTTCCCACCCAGTTTCTATACAAGATCGCTTTGTGATCTTGAAACTAGATACCGGTTCTCCAAAAAGCCCATGGGTATCGAATTTTAAAACCCCTTCTTGAACTAAATATTTTGATGGAGGTAAATGTGCTTGCAAGTAATGCGACGTAATTTCTTCAAAGACCTGAAGATCTAGCCCCTGTAGCTCTCCTGGTTTAGGTATAACAACAGGAGCTAGAGCATCGTGTATTTTATCTCCTGGCGTATAGCAGCTTGGTTTGAAACTTGCGCAGGTATCGTCTTGTCCCGTTTGAATGGCAGCGATTTTAAGGGCGGCTTGGCCAAATTGGTCCCATTTTGCTAGTTGAGTACATTTGTCCGCAATATCCCTAGGGTTGTAATCTTTGTCAGAAATCTCTTGTTCTTCACCTCTTGGGTAAGTGATAAAACCAGAATCGTATAGGCGTTGTGCTGCATTGAGGACATCAGTGGCACTAGCGTTGCTAATCAGACTCTGTAGTTTGGTCAGTGATAAAGGCTTTGGTGGGGCAGAAGTCGCCATACTTTCATTTATATCTAAATCCAATATGCACGCTTGCTTAAGCCTTTCCGTAAAATCCATCATAATAGATTTGTCGATATAAAGAGGTTTAGGTCTATTGTTTATGGTTAACTCCTCGACTTCTTCCTCAGACATATCAGGCGATATTTTGGATGCTAGATTTTTTTCATCCCACTTTACGCCAGGGATAGGGGAGTCATAGTCGGAGTCTTTTATCTCTGGAAGGTATCGGCCTTCAAAACTTACAGCGCCGTTACACCTGATCAGCGGTACCGGACGAAAGTGAGTTACAGATTTAAAGTTTGCTCTTTCTTGATGACGATGGTAAGTAAAACCTACAACAGTCGACTGAACTCGACCAACAGATGTCGTTGAGCTTTTCTTATCCCCTGAGCCTAGGTACTTTCCAAGCATTCCCCTTCTTGAGTAATAAGTGTAGGTGGCAGTTAGAACCATGGCTGCGTAATCTGCCATACGACGACTAGACCCAGCTAAATATTCGCCGTAGTATTGAGATGCATCGACCATTTCATCGAAAGAGGTTTGTATTGCATCCTTGGATAACCCCTTTGTTAACCAAACTCGTTTTAATGGGCCATCGTATTTAAGGAAATCTAAAATGCTACGGTATATGACTTCACCTTCTCGGTCTGGGTCTGTAGCACCAATGACTAAAGTCGCTTTGTCGACATACTGTTTAAGTAATTGGATTCGCTCTCCTGGTTTTCTTGCCGGGTATCCGTCACGAGCTGGTATGTCCGGACAAACTTTATAAGGAACCTTGCGAGGGATGCGTTCGTGAGTACGTGGATCGTTCCAACTGAAGTTCTGTATTTGCTCTGTAGGGGGAGACAGTTCGAGGAAGTGACCTGCGGCATACCAAAGGATCAGTTCTTGCCCTTTGTAGAAGCCTGAATATAATCCACCTTGCTTTCTAAGATTCAAAGCTGATGCGATCTTTTCAGCTTGAGAAGACTTCTCTGCAATAGCGACCCACATGGCTATTCTCCTAGTTTATTGACTGCGTGTATTCGGTGAGAAATCCAACGACCATACTCAGATTCAATATCAGCAAAGTGCTTCATTGCTTTCAGGCGGTACGAGTAATGAAAATATTTATTGTCTGAAGTTGCATATCGATGGTAGTTAGCGAGGCCTTTAAAAATGTCATTCGTTGCGTTTAATCTTCTGGCCAGAATGACACCACCAATAAATAGATTTGCACATACATCATCTCTGACGTCTTCCCAGTTTATAGTCACACCAAGCTTACGAAACTCTTGATCCCAAACCTTAGGGTTAACTTGTATTATTCCTAAATCACCAGAACCGTTCTTGGCTTTCTGGTCAGCTCCTGGCCAACCATTCTCGCTTCTCATGATTGTACGTATGTATTTAGGATGTATATTGTTTAGCTTGCTAGAGATTAAAGTACACTCTTCAATCTCACCTTTGTAAGTAAGAAGTAAATCTCGTTTACTTTTCCACGGCATGGCTTTGTACAGCCCCGTGTCGCCATGCTCTATTACATATTCGTAATAAGACCTTTCCGGTTCTTTAAGTTGCTCAAGACCGTCAGCTGCTGTTACACCCAAAAATTCAAACATAGACGCAATCCTCCGTTAAATGAAATATATCATTTAGCAACAAAAAACAATAGACTAAAGTTGACTTTGAGGTTGAATTAAAATACCATATATAAACACTTAAATGGGAGGGATGAGAATGAAATTAACCGCGAGTCAGTATGAAGGAGTCAACACGACTGGAGTACCTTGCATGATTAATGCGGGGGCAGGTAGTGGTAAGACTCGCGTTATTGTGGAGAAGGCCGCGACATTCATTGAGTCAGGCTTGGAACCCTGTCGACTTTGTGCCATAACCTTTACCAAGAAAGCTGCTGCGGAAATGTTAGAGCGTCTTTACTTACGTATAGGTATCAAAGCTTATCAAGCTGTTATCTGTAACTGGCACTCCTTTGCACTAAACCAAGTCATAAAACCTGCCATCAAAAAGCAACACCCATATTTTGTAAAGTGCGGTTATACATCGAGTGACTTAGTTATCTTGGATGAAACTGAGTCCCTTACACTAATAAATGAGTCAGCTAAGAAAACATTATCGAACTCAGACTATGAGTTCTTAAAAGAGCACGGTGGTGCAAAGTATGTTCAAAACTTCATGGGGCTATCCTTGTCCTATGGTCGTGGTCCTAAGTCTGAGTTCGAGCACCAGTCCAAAACCAACCCAAATCTGACTTTTGATGAGAAAGCCTTGTTAAGCCATTGCGTTTGTATCTGGAAGGTCTACTACAGACGAATGATTGAGCTGAATGCTATTGATTACGACCACATTCTCGTCCATGCGGTAAAAATTCTCACACATGATGTAGGTTTTAGAACCTGGTTGCAAAACCAGTTTAAAGCAGTACTTGCCGATGAGCATCAGGATGCTAACCCAGTCCAAGGCTTATTGTTAAAACTTATTGTTGGTCAAGGCAATAACCTAACTATGGTTGGTGATGAAAAACAAAGTATTTATGCTTTCAGGGCTGCAGATGTCGGTCAGTTACTAAATGCTCAAAAAGAATTCGGAGACATGAAGATTGTTCAGATGGGAGAGAACTTTCGATCAACTGAACAAGTTGTAAATGTGGCCAATGCTATTGCTGACTTAATGCATGAAGACCAAAAGGTTACAGACGGACATATGATAGCAATGGCAAATATTCAGGGTGATAAGCCAATTGCCCGACAATTTGCCAATGACAAGGATGAGGCAATTACGACAGCCAATGAGATTAAACAGGCTATCGAATCTGGTGAATTAAAACCAGAAGAAATTGCCATTCTGTATCGTTCAAAAGTAATCAAAGACCCAATTGAAGCTCAACTTATTGAGCATGGGGTAGAATACCGAGTTGTTGGCGACAAGGATTTCTTTGATAGTAAAGAAGTAAAGGACTGGAGTGCATTCCTACGTTTCTGTGCTAATGAGAAGGATGTTATGGCTGCTTCACGTGTCATTGATGCAGCAAGCCTTAAAACTAAGGGCGTAACTATGCGCCAAAAGCTCATTGATAAAAACCTAACAGTTATTGAATACTGTAAGTACATGACCACGTATGGAACTGTAAAATCTCAAGATAGAAAGCTTGGATTTGCCTCTTTGTTGGAGTGCCACTCAATTATCAAAGAAGCATTGTTCGAATGCGGTTCAATCACTGACTTAGCAAAAATAAATAACTATGAACTTAGTGATTCTGAACTGAGAAATAAGTGGGGAGAAGTACTTTCTGGCTTAGAGGAAGGTTTGCATCAAATCTGGGTCGAGCTGTTCAAACCCAAAATTATAGATAACGCTAAGAAGAAGTATAAAACTCAAGAGATGACAGCAGAAGTAATCTCAGAAGTTAATAAAAGAGAGCAAAACGTCATTACCTTAACAAAGCGCCTTTTTGCTTTCACTGAGGTTCATGGACACTTACATGATTGTATCAAAGAACTTAACATGCTGGTGGATTCTGGTGAGCAAGGGGCTAGTGCGGTTCAGTTAATGACAGAACACGCTAGTAAGGGCTTAGAGTTTAAGCGTGTATATGTCATTGGCTGCGAAGAAGAAGCACACTTCAAAGGTAATGAGAAAGACAATGTTCATGAAGAGCTTAGGCTATTCTATGTGGCCACCACTCGTGCAGAAAAGGATCTAATTTACTCATATGCACAAAGGCGCTTAGTTCACGGTGAGTTCAAGACACGGAAACCTCTACAATTTCTATGCGCTCTTCCAGTAGACCTTCTTTACTGGGAGTCTTCAATATCACCCAAAGTAGCGTATGAAAAAAGTAATAAAGAAACCACTACAAAACGAACAGGAAATCCTATTCAAATGCTGGCTAGAGGACAGTTACCACACCCCAAGCTAACAGTAGAGGTAAAGGAAACTAGAATCGAAGGATTTAAAATATAGGGTTAATGAGGGAATCAGCACTTGTAGTATGGTGAACGATACCTAGCTAACGTCACCATATGTTTTGTGGAGAATTACATACATTCAACATCTATTGCTGTTTGAAACTAACTAATAAATAGAGGCCTAATGAGCGACTGGTTACCTTGTAACTGATGGTTTAATTGCATGTCGAAAGAAACTAATGCAAGGTTATTTTCTAGCTGTAAAACATATAAGTCAGAGGGGCGTATCCTCTAATTTTGGCGAAAAAATTATAAGAATCAACTAAGCGTTGTTTGGTATCGTTAGATAAGTAAGGAACTTGAGTATCCTCTCTTAAGCAATGTAGCTGAAATAACAAGCGTACCCCTTTATAGCTCTTCGAGTTTCCACTTTTGATCTTATGGAACAAAACATTTAAGTCTGCCTTCCTTAACTCTGATTGCTTATTTATACCGATATCTTTTAGTGACTTAAATATTGTAGGACTGAGGCTAGGCATTGCCGATATATCTAAATCCTCACTTTGTTGTTGTTTTTTTATTGCTGCATTTAGCATGATCTTTAACTGCATTATTGTCTCCACAGCTTGCTGATCTGATACTTTTTCTGAAAGATAGCGCTTCATAAGAAGTCTTGAGGATCTAGAGCTATTGGGTACAGAAATAGGGTACTTTTTACATAGATAAAACCCGTATGATTCGAGTGACTCTAGTAATGGGGAGTCTGTTTCTTGTGGTACATAGATATTGAGAACACCCTCACGCTGGTTAGCTATCATGTATCCACAGTAAGTGAATTGAAACTCGCCAAATGAAGGTCGGCTAAAGACCCCTTCAATTGGCTGAAAAAGGTCTCTATAGTAGTTTGGAGCTTTTGCCAACGCTTTTTTAGTTTTTGACTTTCCTTTGCGTGATTTATGTAAATTTTTTTGCAACAAAGACGGTTGAAAGTTTCTCGGGTTAACTTGAAGCTCTTTATTTTGACTTTTCATGTTCACTCACTCGATATCGCGTATTTTGAAGATAGAAACAGGGAACTCTTTGTTGAAAGCAGATTCTCTGATCATCTCAACTTGCCACAAGGTGGGAGAAGAGACAGAAACTTTCTCCATCGTATAATGCATCTTAAGTTGGTAAATCCAGACAGCGCGGCTACGCATAACGCCGCTGCCAGGTACGGCTTCACGCTGAGCTATTGCTTTGTTCAAAAGTTTAATAGAGCTTGTGTCTACGTGGAGTAATGCAGAAGTCTGGTATTTCTTCATTATATTTATATAGTTACTTGCTCTTAGAAGCTCAATAAATATGTCTTGGGTGTCTGTTTCAGAGTCCAAATGGTTGGACTTGCACCTAGACAGTACTGTTGCTGCATTTAAGTAGTTCATTGAAAAACAGTCTTTAAGGCTATCAACTAGATATTCACGAACTAATACTTCTGACTCTTCTTCAGAGTAAGTTTCGCCAGGGTTTCTTTCTTGGTCCTTAGTCGGCAAGATATGCTTATCTGTGGGTATTGGGTATACAGCAGTATCACTTGTCGTTGATGCAATAAAGTAGTTTGTTGAAGTAATCTTTGTGGTATCTATGAACAGGTTCAAGGCGTATAAAAATGCAACAATAGCTAAGAAAAATAAAACCAGAGCGTAGTATGGAGATCGCTGGACAGACTTAAAATTGTCATAGATTAAATTATGACGTTTATCTGTTTCAAACACGGCATCGTGGTTACGGTTAACCTCGCTGGAGGGTATTGATTGGCAACTAAAGGTATCCCCTTTAACAAAGCTATCCTCAGTAGACTTCGAACTTTGTCTTCCTGTTAACGGAGTCTTCCCCAAAGCTGTACTAATAAAATTGAATAGGTCTTTAACGTTCATCTAAAAACCACCCTGTCGATGAGTAATGAACTTGCGTTATCCGCTCTAGGTTCAGGTAGAACTGTGTAGTGAGCAATGAATGAGGTTGTTTGGTCTCCTGATACCGATTGGACTGTTACCATTATCGGAACCTCAACTACCCAAACTAAAGGCTTACCAGGTTTGTTCTTTAAGGTAACGATAGGATCGTAAGGAACAACAACGTTAGCCTTACCTTCTGACATAAGAATCGCCTCAATCATAGGGTCAGTAGGATAAACATTGAACAGTGATGTGGCGGCTATTGGCGCAAAGTGCTTTTCAATACAGTTGGCATAATCGTTATCGCGTTCACCGTTCATTAGGTGTTGAGCGGTTTTATAATCGACGGTATAGCATGAGCTCACCATACGACGAAGAAACCTGACAACCTTCTCGTCTGTATAGCGTGGGTCACGTGATACAAAGGCCCTTGTGTAACCACCATTACCATCAGAATAAAGAAAAACTCTATCCGGGTTCCCTAATAGTTCTTCATTGAATTCGGAAAGTTTAAAAATAGCTAAAACAGATAAAACGATAGCAAGCACAAATGGCCAGTCGAATTTAAGTATGCGAATAAGTCGTGGAATATTCATAACCAATCAACATCCCAATTAGAAGAACTTATGATCTTAACTGCACTTGCCCCCTTACCCTTTGGCACACGTTGTAAATCAAGCCAGAAAGTTACATTAGCGGCCTGGTGCCTTTGATTCTGAATAGCCTCGAGCTCAGTTTCAGTTGCGTCTTTAACCTTCAAAGATTTTTTCATAATCTTGCCCTGAACTTTAACTCGCCATACCCAGTAGGCATCTTTTGTGAATCTTCCATCAATTTTCCCGTCAACTGTGCCACTGTATTCCATAAAAGGCGCTCGGGTAGGGTAAAACTCAATAATTTCTTTATTAGAGAAAATGGTTGATAAAATTTCTGCTTCTTGAACTGCGCTTGAGAATGACTTCCAGCCAGAAGTAGTAAAGAATAGTAATGCTGATTCTGTCATAGACAATTCATAACTATCGAAAGATAGAGAGAGTGTGTTGTACATAGCTTCAGTTACAAAATCCATAACTTCAGAGTCAGAAAAAAGACGGTCACTTAATGGGACCTGAGGAACTATTCGGGTAATGCCCTTATCGTTGTAAGTGGGGATCTTGTAGTAACCAGATTTATTTGTTGTAAGAGTGTTTAGTGCAAACTCTAAGAAATAGATAATGACCACCAGCACTACGAAACCAGATAGGAGCCCTCGATGATTCTTAATTACGGATGAGCGAAACATATCCTTCCTCTAATCCAAGTTACCGATGCGTACAGGCTTGCCAGTAGGCTCAATCCTTGCGTCATGGGAGGTAGCGCTGATATTTATTCTTTCAAGCAGGTAAAAATTAACCAGCGAACCAGTCAATAAAAGCAGGGTGAGGCCCCACGTAATTGAAGTCAGTGCAAGTAAAGCCTTAGTTGCTCTATTTGCAACATAAGGGTTTCTATTGACACCCAATTCAGCCAATTTCACACCCATTATTCTGCGCGCTGGTCTTGGCTTTATACTTGGTATCTTTTCTAGGCGGCTTCTGACTTCTCCTGGGATGGGAGAAGACCCTGCATGGATAATTAACTCGGCAGATTGGGTAACTGATTTAAAGCCAACAGACTCTTCGTTTTCCATTACATTTATCCTATTAGTTGTAACCTTTCTATTTCCTTGCGCAGATAGGAAAATTCAACACCATCAATCTCTATCGTTTGTTGGTATGACTGGGTTGAGCTTTTAAACTTTTCTAAAAGCTCTGTTAATTCAATGGAATCTGTAGAGATTGATGAGTTAACAAGGAAGCAGCGATCGAGGGTGTCCAACTCTGGATGGTTACTATCGACAATAGAGACAAGAATACTCAAAACAGGTTTGTAGCTATCAGCCGAAGATAGTTGTAACTCAGCAACACGGCGTCCATATTCGACATTCGAGATAATGCATAAAGTTTCTTTTTCTTTTTGAGAAAACAAAATGACGTTGCTTCCTAACAGTGACTCCAAACTACTACTACCTATGACATATTTTATAATCACAAAAATATATGTCTTTTACGGATGAAAAGCAATGCCATATTTTTGGTTGTTTGGTTGTTTGGTTGATTTGATTTTGAGGGTTGACCGAGATGTTAGATTTGGTTGTTTTCGTTTAGCTAAAACCATTCCATCCGTTGATAAATTTGCTATGATGTGAAAAATATATGCCTTAAATGGATTAAAAGCAACGGTGCAAAAATGTTAACTTTAATATTTCTACAGTATCTTTCATTACTCTTAATGCCTGTTTCAGGTGGAGTTTCTCTTCTTGCTCCGGTACTTAGTTTATTCGTCACATATATCGGAATGTGGAAACAGTTCAGAACGATACATCCAGTACTTAAGTCACATTTAGTAGGGCAAGCGATTGTCGGAGCTTCGGTCATATTTTGTGTGATCAGTATCGTCTTAACCTTCGAAATAACTCAAGCTATGCAATCGTTAACAGCTTCCGACAAGAACTTTTCGGCAAAAGTTTTAACGACTTTCGGATGTGTTGTCTTCCTCTATTACTACTTCGTCATAACCGTAAACTTTATACTTCATCGAAAAGGTCTAAGGGCACGGCTTGTGTTACCCATTCCATTGACCAAAGGAAAGTATGATTCTCTAAAAATGATTCTTAAAGAGCGACGTATTGATGACACAAACATAATTTTTAAGGATTCCTAAGTTATGAGTCAGCGTACGCCAGAAAAAGAATCAGAGTTGAATGCTTCAGTCGCCCTAGCTCTAGCATTAGCAATAGGTATGGGTTACGGGGTTTACGCGCACTTTTTCCACATACTTGCTTTTGTGTGGAGAATGCTAAAGATAGCTCAGATGTTTACATTTTTTGCTTTTGAGAACCTCGTGGTTGTAACTACCTCTTGGCTAACAGGATTTCAAGGATGGGGGTTTAAGGAGGGGCTATATCAAATATTAGAATTGCATTATACGATGATTACACCCGAGTATATTGGAGCTTACGACTCTATTTTCGGAAATATACTTAAATGGCCCTTCGCTTTAGCTCTGATCTACTTAGGTTGTAAAGAATATTCAATACGCTCTAAAACCAGAAAAGAACACAACGTTGAATCAATGATACGGGCTGCTTCCAAGGTTCATCCTCATTTAAAACGTATAGTACCGCCCAACTTCTACGATAAATTGATGGGATATTCCATTGGCTGGATGTTTCCTAAATATAAAGAACGTTTAGAGGGTGAAAACCCTTGTGACTATTCACATGATTACAATTTCGAAAATCGCTCTGACTATGAAAACCGATACGCTATGGGTGTATCTCCTTACGAAATGCTCACAGCAAATCCTCCTTTGGGTGTCACATTAGATGAAATAGAACGTGACAAAGAAATGCAAAAAGAAACGGGGTTTGTTAGCAATTTTAGGCCTATTTGTTACTTCTATTACTGCGAGAACCCGAAAGACTCAACAATAGAGTTTTGCTCTCGAACAGCGACTATCAGCTTAGAGAGGCTTCTCCTCTGTCCTTTACCGCAACAACTACATTCGGAAGATAAACTAGCACGGTTGTTTGATGATAATGGGAAAACCATTCCAATTGAATATGTAGATAAACAGGGTAATGAAGCGGATAAGTTTAAGAGAGGAGGAGCGATAATAGGTGGCTTTCGTCCAACAACTTTATTGAATGATGGCGTCCCTTACGCTGGCAGTATCGAAGACACAATACTTTTATTTAACGGTATTGAAAGAAAGGTTCTTACACAGCTTAAGGAAAAAATGGATGGAAAGACAACCCGTACATTCGAAGAAATCCTCTATGCAATGGTAACAAAGAAGCATGCTTATTCTACTACTGTAATCTGGGCGTTGATGCTTCTCTTTAAAGATGTAAACCGTATTGCAGGAAACGAGTTTACTTGGGTAACTAAGCATGACCGAAATTTAGGAATGGTATTGCAGTCTATCGGCAGAGAAACACCTTTCTTAGAAGCAAGTGGTACTCGCTCGCATTTTCTTATGGAAAGAAAAGCCGGATTTCGAATGACAATTCCAAGTGTCCTAGGAGCAGTGCAAGACCTTCACATTAATGCAGAGAGAATATTAACAGCAGGTAAGAAAGGAGAAGACCTCCTGAACATGGATGAGGATGAATTTAGTAGATTATTTGATCTCAGCGAGATAGAGAAAAAGGCTGATGGCCGAGAGAATGAGGCAAAACAGATTCTAAAGTCACTAGGTGTCGATATAGAAAAGGATGAGAAAGTCTTCAATGACCCTTATGAGGATATTCCTGAGTTAATGAAGCAGTACAAGGAAGTTGATTAGTATGGCCAGTTTTAAGAAGCAGTCGGTTCTAAACACAAACCCTGAACTGAATAACCCAGAGCTCTTTCATCGTGATTCTCGCACTATGTGGATGCGAATACAGTCAGCAGTAAATGTGTCATTTCCTTTATTAATTGCTGCATGCGGGATTGCTTTGTTTATGTTCCCTCAAAATGGGGACTTTATTTTTGCATTTGCAATTTGTCTGAAGCTTACAAACTCAAGAGAGAAGCATGAATATCCTTTTGACGCGCCGGAGTGGGAGCAGTTTATTTCAAAAAAGGAGTCGTTAAAAGACGCAGTTAAAGCTGGCCATCTTATTCCCCAGCGTAAAAGAGGAAACGGTACATTAATATTCGGGTTTGAATTTTTTCTACGTAGGTTACTCGTATCCAACCCGGATATGGAAACAAGACATACACTCGTCATGGGCAGTACGGGCTCGGGTAAAACTGTACTTATACTGACATTGCTATTTCAAGCACTTCTCCAGCCAGGAGGAACATCAGCAGTCATAGTTGATGGTAAGGCGGATATAAAATTGTTTTGGACAATTTTCGCTATCTTGAAACGATTAGATAGACTCCACGATTTGTTGGTTCTCAATTTTCTGACTCCCATGGACTCCTTAGATACTACTAACATGCACGACGACGATCGCATTTCGAATAACATGAATATTCTAAATGCGGGAACCCCTGACCAGATGAAGACTATAACCATGGGGTTAGGGCGTGAAACGGATGGAGGGGATAGCTCTTTTTGGGAAGGTCGTAGTTCTACTATGATTGGGGGAGCATATCAGTATCTTGCTTACGAAAGGGATGTGGAAGGCTTAGATTTAAACATCGAAGTGGTTCGAAACTTTCTTGTCATTAAAACTATGCTCAAAAAGGCAGCGCGAAAAGATGTGCCTTTAAAGTACCGACAACCACTCCAGCAGTATTTAAAAACCTTGCCTTCTATTAGTGATGCCATATTTGATATGACTGAGGAACAGATAGACAACCTTGATCTTAATAGTAAAGCAGATGAACAGCACACATATTGTGTGATGATGATTAGTGAAACCATGGCTGACTTGAGTGAAACCATGGGGCATATATTCGTGACAAAACTTTCGGAAGTAAATATGACGGATGTATGCTTAGGGGGGCGAGTATTATTAGTTCTGCTTCCTTCCATTGCCAAAAACCCAGATTCCGTTGCAGCATTGGGTAGGCTTCTATTGCAGGGATTACGGCCTATTTTAATGAGAGCTGCTGGCTATAAGCTACAAGGTTCTCGAATTACTACAGTAGACAATAGACCTTCCAGTGCTAGATATCCTGTACGACTTTTCTTTGATGAGTACGGAATGTATGCGGTTAAAGGTTTTTACATGATTGTTGCCTTGGTTCGTTCATATGGTTTTCACGTTCTTTTTGGAGCTCAGACAGCCGGAATGTTCCAGAAGGTTTGCGGCCGGGATGAATATGAAGCACTAATGGGCAACTTAAACAATAAATTCATTCTTAAAAATGAAGACCATGGTGAATCGTTACAGTTGGCGCTTGGTCGAACTGGCAAGGTATTTGGTTCCCGTCAGGATAGAATAGAGAATAATTTGGCTGGGGCGGTCCATGATAACGATGATGTCCGAGTAGAAGAAAAAGATACTGTAAACGCTAAGATGCTTGCTAGTGCTGAACCTGGAGAAGGCTTATACATTTTTGGTGGTGATGTATACCCATTCCGAGCATTAAAACTCGACTTCCCAGATGTAGAAACTTCTCGTTTGAACTATTTTGCTCAGGTGCTTGAGCCTTCTGACGATGAGGTAGAAACGGCTAAGAGGCAGCAGTTAGTAAAATCCAATGAATATGTTCAACAGGCCAACGATTATATCGATAGCAATGTCGAAATGTTGGAGTTCTTAGAGCTAAAAAATAATCTAACTGAAGTAAGAGCATTAAACCTCACTGAAAACATCTCTAAACAAATGATGATGGCTATTGGTTTAGGGATAATTAAAGAAGACGCAACGTTGATAACGGAGAGCGCCATTGAAGAAGTCGAAGAAATACGACCTGAAGAATCATCAGTAGATGTATTCGATGAAGAGCTTGTTGGTCTTGCACAAACAGATGCTGAAGTACAGATTATGGGCTCTATGGAGGCTTATAATGAAGAAGTTTCAGCCTTTAATGATGAGCTCGATTTTAATGACTTTGAAAACACCTATAGTGATGAGGATTGGCCAGAAGAAGAACACGATTTTGATTCAATTATGCAGTACAACAACTTCTATGCCGAAGGTCCCTTTGAGCACAGTACTAGCGAAGAAGTTGTTTCGCCACCAGCATATTTATCCACTCAAGATTTAGGTACGAACGAAGAGACCTCCGAAGTAGACCTTGCTAATTTTGACAATGATGCATACGGCGAGTTGGATATCGCTTATAACAGTAGATATGTTTCATCTAACCTATCAGATCCATTTCTTGAAAGCGCTCAGGAGAACAATAAAGGCACTATCTCTGGTACTACTATAGATATAAATTTGTTAGCTGGTTTAGATGAGCCTAATGCTGAAAGAGCCACAGAGGCGGCGATCAATCAAGTCAAGGACATATTGGAATATCCTAAAGAAGAACTCCAATCAGAGCCTCTCGGCGACGAAGAAGTCAGTGATATTGTAGAGAAAACACTACAATCGTTAGGTTTGTCTGAGTAGGGTTGTTTTTAATACACAAATGAAATATATTTACGCTTGTTAAACTTCAAGGATTACCAATGCACTCAAGAAACATCTCCTCTCTGAAAGCCTATTTCCGCTTAACAGTAAGTGCGGTGGTGTTGTCATTGTCGGCGTTTTCTCAAGCTAATCAAACTAACCAAGTTAGTCATGCTGCAATTGCGGATGCATTGTTAAAGAAATATGGAAGTATAGAAAATATATTGATTAACATGCGTGAACTTGAGGTGTATGAACAAAATGCAATTCAGACGTACATAACAGATCTAGAATACTCGAAACTCCAGAGTAATTACCAAAATAGAGACAGACTTGAGATACTGAGGGCTGAGAATAAAAAGAATGACATCATTAAAAGTGAGAAAATGAACTCCGACCCTGCTTTTATTGAAAGGATGCGTAAAATAGAAAGGCAGAGGCTAATTGCAGAAAATAAACTTTTAGTAAGGCCCCCGGAAAGTCTAATTGATACGATTAAATTCGATCCTTCACTACCTCAGGAGTTAATTTTGCAGGTGTACCCTGGCTTCCCTGGGTCTATTTCATTTTTCGACCAGACAGGAGCTCCTTGGCCTATTGTATATGTTAAGCTAGGAGCTCAGGGAGCCTTCGAGGCTGGAAAAACACCCGGTAACGCATATAGCTTGGAAGCTCGTTTACCTGGAGTAACTCATTCGGGCTGGTTTCAGCTGAAGGGTTTAGATACAACTATTCCTTTCATGATTAGTTCTGAAAAAACAGATTACTACAATTCTCGAAGACAAGTGATCATTCCACTAATTGGCCCGAACGCCAAGCCAATACAATACCGTTCTACTTCAAGTGTAGATCTTGATAAAGCTGGTCCAGAATTCTTTTCTTTTCTTTCAGGTACGACAACAGGTGTGCCTGGTGCCAAAGAAACTAAATTGCAAGGAATCAATGGCCAAGCCTATTTATATAATGAATTTGTTTATATCAGAACAACAGCCATTTTAAGAAGCAAAGGTAGCTCTTTGGTAAGAGAGGGAAGTGTCGGTGATTACAACCTTTACAAGCTTTACCCCCGTTCATTCTATTGGTTTAGCGATGGTCGACAGAAAGTAAAAGCGTTTGTGGATACAAGTGAACTATAAGGCTTCTCACCGATGAAATTAAAAAAAATAGCAATCGTTGTAGGTTTGTTTGTAGTAGCCGCCGGAGGGATTGGATACGCAATCTATATGGCTTCCAATCAAGTTACAGAAGACCTTTCGGGCAAAGGTGATAAAACAGCGGGTAGACCTGTCGTTAAAACTGACGATGTGATTAAGAACTCAACTGATGGGACAATCAGTGTTCCTGAAAATTCACCTATCGCTAAAGAAACCGAAGAAAGGGAGAAGAACGCGCGTAAACAGGCTGCTACTAATGGCGAGAGCCATATCAGTAAAACTCGCGTACAAGAATCAGCAACGGGACCAGATACAAAAACCGAAGTTGACAAGCCTAAGTCGCAGGAGGTTGATCCCCTGGGGCAAGAAGTTAAGTCTGGCAAAGATGCTGAGTCTAAAAAGACAAATTCAGATACAGAAGAGAATAGTGCAGGTAGAGACGTAAAATTACCGTTGCCTAAACAAGATATAGAAACTTCAAGCCAGCTAGAAGATCTCCGAAACGAACTAGCAACGACTAAAATGAGTTTAAAGGCTCAAGAAATAAAGAATCGAAACGACAAAGCCGATGCTGAGCGACAGCGGTTGATACAATTAGAAGCTGAGCGACAAAAAAAGATATCAGAAGGTGCACAAGCATTATTTTCAGGTCTCCCTTACGCACCAGATACAGGCGAAAAGTACAAAATCACTTATAGTAAGAAGGCTGACATTTATAGTAAAACATCACAGTTCGTTTTTGACCCGAGTGATGCAGAACAAGAAGTGGCCTCAGCATTGTATCGTTCTGATGGAGGTCAGACTCAAATGGGGATTCATCCTAATTATTATAAGAAAGAAAACACAGTTGGGTATACGGACAATGAAAAAGAAACCTCTAATGAAAAATATAGACAGCCACCAGTTGAAGTAGACCAAGAGTCTATAGTATTTGATGCAGGTGAGTTGGTTTATGCCCGTACCACCTTGCCTATCGACTCAGACATTCCTGGCCCAATCAGAATTCGTTTATTAACCGGAAAAGCAGAAGGTAGTATTGCGTTCGGTGAAATGGAGCTTATAGAACAAGCTCCAGGTGTTGCCTTAACTGTAACGTCTGTTATTAGAGATGGGAAACAAATCCCTGTAAAAGCTTGGGTATTATCTGCTGAAACTGAAAAGGCGCTTATAGAAGGTGAAGTAGACCACCATTACATCCAGAGGTTTGGTGGCATGTTTGCTGGTTTGTTTATGACAGGTTTTTTGGATTCACTCATTGATACGACAGTGACAACATCAAATGGGGAAACAACAACTTCGACAGGTGCGATTGATAATACGAGAGACAGAATTGTTTATAGTATCGCCAAAGCTGCACAAGGCTTTTTACCTATCCTATACGATAATGCGAGAAGACCTGTTCAGGTAGAGATACCGAAAGGTCAAACTATGTACTTATTGTTTGAGAATCAAGTACAAGAAACGGATGAAATTCAAACTCCGAATCAGAGCGATCTTCTCAAGATGATGGCGGAGCAAAATAGACTAACAGAAGTTAATTCCGAAGAAACTGACCTAAGCTCTGAAATTCGCAAATCGAATATTGGGCAAAATGTATCAATCCCGAGTGACAACAAAACTCGTTTATGGAATTAATTTAGATCTTTTATATAATACATTATTCAATTAAAAACAAGGAGCGATCATCATGAGCGATAACGAAGCTCAAGACGCAAATGCTGGCAAAGCGAATAAAAGCCAAAGCAGCTCAGCAAAGCCAAAAGTAAAGTTACTCGTTTATGTCGTAGGAGCTACTTTGCTTGTTGGTGGTGCTAGTTTAGCTGCACATAAAATGGGTTTGATACCAGATTTTGGAGGCCCTTCCAAAGTAGAAGAAATACAAAAGCTAGAGAGAAATCTTGAGCGTGAGATCACCGCTCTCAGGCAATCATTGCCTGAACTCATTAAGACTGAAATAGATGTGATTACTAAGTCTGAAGAGTTTGGTGCTATCACTGAATTACAAAGACAAGAAATCGCTCAATCAATCATTACTAAAATAGACATTCCTAGCAAAGTAAAGGATGAATTTGGTAAGCAAAAAAGTGAGATTGTGAAGTCAACCTCGAAAGCTGCGTCACAGAATATTACACAGACGATCAGTTCGACCTTACAGCAACAAATTGATGACTCAATTACAATGAGATTGAAGCCATATCATCAATTTAATTCTGCTCAAGAAACTTTTAACGTTAGTTTAACCAATAGATTGGATAAATTGGAAAGCGATGTAAATTCATTTGAAGGCGAGTTTGCTAAATTAAACAATAGCCTTTCAAACGGACATACGAAAGCAGCGCGAAGTAGTGAGCGTAAACGCTTAAAAGAATTCAACGTTGTGGATGAGATTGCTGAGGGGGTTTTTGCTGTACGTGCACCAGATAGATCCGATAACTCTCCACATTACATCACTCTTTACAAAAGTGAGCCGTTCAAATCAAAAATTGGCAACCATAAAGTCACCAACATTAAAGGTGAGGGAGAAGACGGAGTTTTACTTATTGGCAGCAAATACTTTATTGATAAAGAACGCCAGGAGTACACGCCGACTGAACTAGCCAACCTTCGACGCTCTCAGCAGTCTAAAAAGAAAGTTGTAAAACCTGCTAAAGAATCGATTACAAAGCCAACGGCAGTACAGGTTGCTAAGACTACCACCCAACATATTGGTAAAAATACAGAAGTAAATAGCAAAGTAGTACAGCCAACGATGGCAATAGCATCTAGCTCGACTGTAGTACAGCCAATAGAAGCGCCAAAAATGGTAGTTCCAAGTACGGGAGTAACATACAAGGATGGGCGAATTCTTCTTCCTGACTACGCAATGATCACTAAGTCGCAGGACCTAAACAGTGCGCTAGTCGTAAATCTTACCAAGACCTCTGGCGAAAGAACTATTTCCGTAGAAAAAGGAAAATACTACGACTTCATTGGAACTGTTAGAGAAATCTCGGCTGACGGAACAATCTGTTCAGATACTTACTGTATTGGAGCGCTTCGATGAAAAAGTGGTATTGGATGTTTGTTTACACATTATCCAGTAGTTCATTCGCTTCAGAAACGCATAACTCCACCATTGCAGATGGCGGAATAAATGTAATTAAACATGTTCGACTTTGGATTGCAGTTCTCTGGAATTTGAGAGCAGTACTTGGCCTCGGTCTTGTCGTGTTTGGTTTCATCGGTTGGTACAAAGCAAACAAAGCGGATAATGATGTTTCTGTTCTATGGCCAATATCCTTCTCAATAGCTGGCGCATTATTAACTTTCCACGGTGGTTTAGATCTAGTGGGTGAGGTATTTACCTTTAGTGACACAGTGGACCCAATAACACTCGACTCATCTGGTCGGGCAAACCTCTCTTCTAACACAACTTATATCTTCGATGAAGGAGATAGCACGGAGTAACTATGAATAAACTAACGAAATGGTCCGGTGCCCTGGGTATCGCTCTAGCACTAACCTCTGTAACTACGATGGCAGCCAATGAAACAAAGCTAGAGCAAGCTGCAAAAAACGTGGATGCAATTTCAGCTGCAGGTGGTAGTGCTACATATACCATAGGCTTATGGATTGGTATTGCAATGATTGTCATTAGCCTTGCAACCTGGGCATGGAATAGCCGAGAAAGCTCACCACAAAGTAAGGGCGTAGGAAAATTCGTTCTAATCTGTGGTATAGCAGGGGCCGCTTTGACTTTCCCAAGTGCTTACATAGCAATGTTCGGTGAGGCAGCAAGCATCTCAAGTGCTGATGAGTCTGTTGATTATCGTGACCTTCAAAACGTAAACAATTAGATAAACATACACAACCCCACTATCGAAAGCGTTAATAGATCGTGGGGCTAATTTTATCATCTACAAGGAACAAAAATGAAGAAAATACTACTTATGGCATCGACATTATCAGTTATTGCTGGCTGTGCTAATCAAACCGAACTAAGTGAACCAACAGTAGAGAACCCATCTTACCAATATCCTGGCATATCCAAGATATTATCAATTGATTATTTCGAAGTGGATAAAGGGACATCAGTTGCTCTTACGGAATATTTAGATAATCAAGATAGGTTTTGCTTCCAATGGGTTTCGTCAGCAAAGAAAGTAAATGGTGAAACAAAAAATGAGCATTCAATAGAAGCGAATATTTCTGTTCATTGCGGAGGATACGAGATTAGACAAGTTGATAATAAAGGTGGTGATTACGTTTCTACTGATATAAGAGCCGTTAACAAGTATAAGAATCGTGAAGGGTTATTCGTTCAAAATCTAGAGATGTAACATTTATTTTATTAAAATTCTAATCTACCAGTTTTACACTAATGCGCGCAACACGGTGATGAGCAGTCAAAACTCTCCGACCCAAATATGCCCATGAAACAGAGAAATTTAGAAGTTAGGAAACGGCTCTTTCTTTGCTCATACTCGCTCAAGTTAACCGCATTTCGCATTACCTCTAATTAATAGGGGTAATACGAGTTTCCTATGTTCCGCATAACTAGTACTCATTCTAACTAAGACTTCTGGTATTTGAGTTGGAGCAGTGCAGAAGAAATAGATTAATACCATCGCTTCGATTTTGAAGCTTATTCTTTCAAACCCGAAGATTACAATGAAAACGAGGGAAAATTAATGTTCGAGCAAGTAAGAAAAGAAATACTTAATAAAGCACCACTAGTTGCTGATGCGTTCTTAGAGCCAGCGTCGGAAGAAGAAATAAATTTGCTTCGCTGTAATGTGGGTAGAGAGCTACCACAAGATTTAGTTGAACTGTACAAAACATCTAAAGGGCAGGACCCCGAGAAGCAAGCAAATTTTGCTTATGGCGTCGCTTTACTCTCTATCGGACAGACCTCAAGCCTTGTAGAAAACTATAGCCATGATGGTGATGGAAACGTACTCAGTTATACCGATAAAGGTATAGATAAAGAGTATACCTTCGGCAAAAGTAGAATCCCAATTGCGGATGACTGTTCATCTTGTTTAATTTGCGTTGATTTAAGTCCAACAGAGGAAGGTAGTTTCGGACAGGTAATTCTCATAGATTATGACTACAAGGTCGCTTTAAAGCTTGCCGATTCTCTAGCTGAATTAATTTCTAACTTCAAGAAGGATTTAGAGCCTATCCCAAAAGGAATTATCGTATAATATAATGAATAACGATAATTTCTGAGGGCAACGTATGGCAGGCAAC